>JBPPME010000064.1:0-11648 GCA_051305895.1 Saccharimonadales bacterium (SeqCode) | reverse complement strand
AGTTGAGCTAAGTACCGAGAGCGCTGCGATGGAGAATATCGAGGTATTAAAGACATGGCGTTCTGAATTCGATACCAAAATGGAAGAACAGCGCAATCGTTCACGTACTGCAACTAAGGGTGAGTTCAAGGGTGGTCTCGGCGGTCAGACGCTTCAGCACAAAAAATATCACACTGCCACACACCTGCTTCAATCGGCTCTGCGTGAAATCTTCGGCAAAGAACTTCGACAGCACGGTTCAAATATTACAGAAGAACGTTTGCGTTTCGACTTCAATCTCGACCGTAAGGTAACCTCAGAAGAAATCAAGCGAGCCGAAGAGCTCGTCAATGGTTGGATTGCGGAAGATTTGCCAGTAAGCTCCACTCTTTATCCGACTCAACAAGCTCTTGATATGGGAGCTATCGGTCCATTCGGCGAACGTTACGGCGAAGAAGTGAAGGTCTATCAGATGGGTGAGTATGATCACATCGCCAGTTTAGAGATTTGTGGTGGCCCGCATGTCGATCATACGGGCCAACTTGCCGAAGACGGTAAGAAATTCAAAATCACCAAAGAAGAAGCTTCAAGTGCCGGTATCCGTCGCATCAAGGCCATACTAGCTTAAGATTTCAAGTGAAAAGAATAGTTGAATTAGCGGGTTTATTCCGAATACGGCGCGATGAGAAAAACCGTAGGTTTGTCTCATGAGCTGCATAATCGCATTAAATCTCTTCGTCATCGATATTACCAACTATCTCAGGACGATCGTCTAAAATGTCTGATAAGCGGGTAACTTCTTTTAGAAATAGTTTAAGTAGTTCTGGATCGTTAGGCAGATTTTCCGGGTCTTTGCCACTCTCAAGCGCTGTGAATTGGACTGACTGGTTAAAGTCATCATTGTCAAACACGAATGTTCCGACTATCGCACGATAATGCTGAATTGGCTCGTTTGTCATGTCATCGAAAACGATGTCATCTTCTTGTACTAGCTCGATCTCGATTTCTTGCGATTCGCCATTAATAGTGTGCATGTTGATTTTTACGCGGCTTTCCGGCAATATCTCATCGGCTGGTAGGACGAAATTGTGTGATTGACTCTCTATGGAGTCAGCATGTTGGCTTTCGATAAGTGTCTCGATGATGTTGTGCGAGTCTGGCGGGTATAACGGATCACTGATTTCTCTTCGAGACAGTGGATGAGCTGGATCTTCCGCTTCTGGAAGAACGATTTGCCTGAGTATAGCTGCGACATCACCAGTCGAAAGTTCTATCTCGTAGTCACGATTTCGAAATATTACCGATGCTTTGTATGGCATTTTGGCGTCGAGTCCAGGGTTGGTAATGGTGATGACGACTAGGTCTTCTGTCTCGAGTCGAAGTTCCATGAATGGTCGGTCGGCTTGAGATCCGAAATTATAGGTAAGAATACAGAAATTAATGTCTTTGCCGTCGATTACACCGTATAATTCATCAGGAAACTGTAGGTGGGGGTTCTCATCATGACGCGCTACGCTGAAGTGGCGCGCCTGGATGGCGAGCTGGAATTGTTTAGTGATTGGCAGAAGTGTCGTGTCGCGATTAAGGTCACGACCAAGCATTAAGACACTCAAAGTTGTCTCAGCAAGTAAGTACTCGCGACCCATAGACTGGTCGCGTCGGGACTCGTCGTACGAGAACTCGTCAAATTCATTATTCATATATTCCTATTATATAATAATATTGTATATAAAGCAATAACCCTAGTAAGCATAGGCATGTCTGGTATAATTGGTATATCTATGGTTTTCGAAAAATTACGCGCACTGCGAGCAAAACGTGAACAATCTGATGACAAGCAGCACATCGTAGCCTTGGACATTGGAACGGAATTTGTGAAAGCCCTAATCGCCAAACTCGATGGTGATCAGATGAAAATCGTCGGTGTCGGCCGTGTACGTCAGGACGTGAGCGATATGCACTCCGGTGCTATTGCTGACATTGCTGGTGTTGTGCAGAACTGTGAAGATGCTCTGGCGCAGGCCGAAGAGCAAGCAGGTTTGCAGGCGAAGCGGGTCATTATAGGTATTGCTGGTGAGCTCGTAAAGGGTGTAACTGATACTATCCGCTATCGCCGCCCGCAGCCAGATCGTCCGCTTGATGAATCTGAAATGGAGTTTATCATTGAGAAAGTGCAGGAGCGTGCGCAGGTAAAAGCACAAAAGCAGATTGCACTGGAAACGGGCAATGACGAAGTCGAAGTCAAGCTTGTTAATTCTGCGCTGGTGAGTATACACATCGACGGCTATAAAGTATCAAACCCAATCGGTTTCCAGGGTAAGGATGTCGCGATACAGATTTATACTGCATTTGCGCCAATGGTGCACATCGGAGCTCTGGAACGTGTCGCGAACGAACTGGCGCTCGACCTTCTCGCTGTAGCCGCTGAGCCATTTGCTGTCAGTCGCAGTCTTCTTGGTAATGATGCTAGCAGTTCATTTACGGCCATTCTGGCTGATGTTGGTGGTGGTACGACAGATATCGCCGTAGTCAATGACGGCGGAGTAGAGGGCACTAAGATGTTTGGTATCGGTGGTCGTAGCTTCACGCGCACTATCGCAGCCGACATGAATCTTTCGTACGATGCGGCTGAGAAACTCAAGATGAATATTGAGCATGAAAAAATAAAGCTGACTGTCAAAGCTGAAGTGGGTAAATCTATTGATAAAACCCTTGAGGTATGGCTCTCAGGTGTAGAGCTAGCTCTCAGTGAGTTCGATTCGGTTGACCATCTGCCGAACCGCATTTTGCTCTGTGGTGGTGGTTCGAGTCTCACGCGGTTAGTAGAGGCTCTCAGTACACGCGAATGGTACAAAGAACTGCCATTTACGAAACGTCCGACAGTTCAGCATATTTCATCCAGTGAAGTCCTCGGTATCGAGGATACGACCGATCAGGCGAGTGACCATACCTACGTAACGGCCATGGGACTTCTCAGGGTTGGCTATGATACAATCATAGGTGGAAATGATCAAGATAGTATAAAAGAAAAAGTAAACCGACTCCTTAGAATTTAGTATGAAAAAAGACGTCATATACATAGATGTTGAAGACGATATCACCGCTATCATCGGCAAAGTAAAAGCATCGAAGGAAAAAGTGATCGTGCTTGTACCACCGAAACGTATCGGTCTGTTGCAGAGTGCCGTCAATCTTCGCCTACTTGATCGTGCTGCTAAGCAAGCTGGTAAGCAATTGGCTATTGTAACGAACAACACGGCTCTTACCGCCCTGGCTGCAGCAGCTACCATCCCTGTGGCAAAAAATTTACAGAGTAAACCAGAACTTGCCGAAATTCCAGCGCTTGAAGTGAACGGTGAGGATATTATCGATGGTGCAGACTTGCCGATTGGTGATCACGCTCGACTCGCCGAAGACACATTAAAAGCTAACACGATGGCTAGTGTACTCGCCGCAAATTCAGATATGGCGTCGAAACCGACTCGCATATCGCCAGCAAAGAAGATCAAGGTGCCAAACTTTGGTAGTTTCCGTAAAAGGCTTTTCCTTGGTATCGGTGCAGGCGTATTTTTGATTGCGTTTTTAGTCTGGGGTTTTGTAATTGCACCACGTGCAACTGTCATTATTTCAGCCAAGACGACGAGCTCCTCGATTAATAAGTTAGTCACGATCAGTACAAAGGCGATGACTAACTTCGATAAGGCTACGTTGCTAGCGACGGCAGTTGAACAGGCCGAGGATAAATCAATTGATTTCACGCCGACCGGTAATAAGGATATCGGATCGAAGGCTATTGGTGACGTCAACTTTCGTAAATCGACACCTGGTAGTGTGACGATCAACGCGGGGACCAAACTTACTTCGAGTAGCGGCCTGGTGTTCGTCGTAACTAGTGAAGTCGAAGTGCCGGGAGCCGAACTCGCCTTTACATGTCCGAACTACCTTTGTCCGGGAACTGCCTCTGGCTCGGTGGAAGCGGCCGAACCGGGCTCAAAATATAACGCTGCGACAGGCAACTTAAGCGGTGCTCCTGGCGAAACATCAACAACTTTTGATGGCCCCACTTCTGGTGGTGTTAGCAAAATAGTAACTGTTGTGACGCAGGACGATGTTAATAAAGCGCTTGAGTCATTCATCCCAGAAGATGGTGATCAGATGAAAGACGTGCTAAAGAAGAAATTCCAAGGTGATGTCGTTAGCATTGATGAAAGTTTTATCGTCGACAAGGGTACGCCAATCTCTACCCCGGCCATCGATGCCGAAGCAAGTGACGGCAAGGCGACACTTAAGGGAAGGATTACCTATCGTCTTTTGGGTATCAAGCGTGATGAAGTGAACAGCTTCCTTAACAGTTATATGCAAAACGAGCTGAAAGATGCTAGTGACCAACGCGTTTACGAGAATGGCGCAAAGGATGTTCTCTTTCAGGACGTAACTGCAGACAAAGATAAAGTGACTGCGACACTTATTGCGACTACTAAGGTCGGTCCAAAGATTGAAGATAGTAAGGTGAAAGAGCTTGCGAAAGGTAAGCGCTATGGTGAAATCCAGCAAGCGCTCGAAACAATTCCAGGTGTTGACTCGGTTGACGTTAAATTCTTCCCATTCTGGCTAAACAGGGTGTCACAGGACGAAAAGCGAATCGTAATCGAATTTAAGCTGGATGAGTAGGGTACGGGCATTCGTAGCACTTGATATCGGCGAAGTGCGTATCGGTGTTGCTGTCGCTGACGATGACATTCGCATCGCTATACCATTTGAAACGGTTGAGGTCGCCACTGGCGAAGAACTAGCGGCTATCGGGCGTATTCTCCTTGCAGAATCGGCGGATGTCGTCATCGTCGGCTATCCTCGCAATCAATCAGGTGATCCAACCGCTCAAACGGCATTGGTGGAGGCATTCGTCGGGAGACTCAAACAGTACATAGGCTCGTTTGATCGTATTCCTGAGATCGTATACCAAGATGAGTCACTTACTAGCGTGCTGGCCGAAGAACGCCTGAAAAGTAGTGACAAACCCTACGCTAAAGGTGATATCGACCGGGAAGCAGCGGCAATTATTTTACAAGATTACCTGGAGACGCGCGCGTAATGGATATTCGACCACCACGCAAGCGACCGTCGACCAGACTTGCCGTACCGGTGCGCACCCAACAGCCGAGATCTGTCGACATTGAACACCGCTTGTCAGCGTCTGTAGCGGAGCCACTACTTGAAAAACGTGCGGTATCATTTGAAATAAAGAAGCGTGCCGATAGGAAGCGGCTATTCATCCTGCTATCTGGCTTAGTGTTGATCATGATTGGACTCTTGGTTGGCGGCTACTTCTGGTATCAACAGGCGCTTACGCCTGTTTCGAGCAATACTAATGCGCCACAGGTAATAGTCAAGATAGAGACAGGCACGACGCTTAACGAGATTCGCGATATCCTCTATGAAGACGAGCTCATTCGCAGCAAACTGGCCTTTGATATCTATGTCCGACTCTCCGGCCAGAGTGGTCTACAAGCTGGCTCGTATCGCTTTACGGCAACGGAGTCTCTCCCTGAAATCATCCAGCATCTAACAAGTGGTCACGTGGAATCATTTACTATCATGTTTTACCCCGGGGCAGTATTACGCGACACAACTGACAAGCCGGAAGAACAAAAGACAGATATCAGTACCGTTCTGAGGCGAGCTGGATATAGTCAGCGTGAAATCGATGAAGCACTTGCCAAGACTTATGACAGTCCACTGTTCGCTGATAAGCCCACTGAGGCCGACCTTGAGGGCTATATTTATGGACAGACATATTCTTTCGCCGAAGGTACGACCGTAGAGCAGATTCTTGAGCGTACGTTTGATGAGATGTACGCTGTCATTGAAGAAAATGATCTTGTAGCGAAATACAAGACCCAGGAGCTTAGTCTATACCAGGGTATTACGCTGGCTTCTATTATCCAGCGAGAGGTGCCAGACGCAACCGAGAAAGATCGTAGTGATCAAAAGCAAGTTGCCCAGGTATTTTATCGACGACTTTCCAAAGGAATGCCACTAGGTTCAGATGTAACCTATCACTACGCGGCTGACAAAATGGGTATAGCACGCCATTTCAATCTTGATTCACCATACAACACGCGTAAAGTCGTTGGCCTGCCCCCAGGCCCGATCTCTACTCCTGGTGAGTCGGCGCTGATAGCGGCAGGCAATCCCGCCTCTGGGGACTATCTCTTCTTTCTTAGCGGAGATGATGACAAGACGTACTTTGCCCATACTGATGTGGAGCATGCTCGAAATATCGCAGAGCACTGCAAGGAGAAGTGTCTTTTACCATAGTAAATAATATTTTAAAATAAATTGACATAAAAATCAATGTCTGATAAAATTGATATCAGCTCATCGGTAAGGATAGCTGTAAAAGTAAATACGTAAACGAATAGAATACATTTTACTTATGCGGTGGGAAGTATTTTTGACGCTGAGCCTACCAAAACTGTCGATACGGGCACTTTAAAGAACATTTAGTAATATCAATTAACGAATTGGTCGACTAGTGTCCTGTTCTTTTGCGAGAAGAAAGACGAGTTTGGTAGACGCCCTTAAGAGTAATCTTATATGGCAGGAGAAACAGAATTCGTAACCAACGTATCGTGGCCAGCTCTATAGCTACCACTGCAGCACTAAGACAATCTCTGGTTGTTCAAAACAAAAAGCCGCGTAAAATACGACGATCTAATTTCTCGCTTGCCAAAGTTGCAGGTTATACTGTTGCTTTTCTGACATTTGTCGGTATTATAGGCTTTTCATATCAAGATCCCCAGGTTCTTAACCAGAATAGCGATCGGGTGTCTTCTGTTGCTGGCGTCGCCACTACTACGAGCAACCCTGAAGTTGCTTCTTCAGTTGATGAGATATTGGCAATCGATCTTGCTGCTGGTCTGAGTGAGCGTGCCAATCTGCCAATCGCACCAAACGTGGCCAGTATGGCGGTTTCACTGTCAGCTAAAAGTGATATATCCCAGACAGACGACGCTATCATTGCTAAGCCACAGATTATTCAGCCAACCGCAAGCAACCGTTCGGTCTTTGAATACACTGTTAAATCTGGAGATACGACTTCGACTGTCGCTCAGCAGTATAATGTTTCAGCGGATACTATCCGTTGGGCTAACAATATTCAAGGTGATGCACTTGAGCCAAACCGCGTAATCCGTATCCTACCAGTTGATGGTGTGGAATATACATTCAAATCGGGTGACTCTGTTGTTGAGTTGGCTCGTAAGTACAATACCAGTGAAGATCGCATTATTTCGTTCAATGACCTCGAGTTCAATGCTCCAGTTGACGGACAGAAACTTCTCATTCCAGGCGGTATCGTTCCAGAAACGGAGCGTCCTGGCTACACTCCACCGGTGATTGCTAATGCCAATCAAAACTTCAGCGGTAGTAGTGGTGGTCGTGTCAACAGCTTGCTTCCTGCGACAGCCGGAAACCGCTATGGCTATGGTCAGTGTACATGGTATGCCTATGAGCGCCGCGCTCAGCTTGGTCGTCCAGTCGGAAGTTTTTGGGGTGATGGTGGCTCATGGGCTTCTAGTGGCGCTGCTGCTGGTTACATGGTGAACAACACGCCAGCCGCAGGTGCTCTGCTCGTAGAATATGGTAGCCCTGGTCATGTCGGTGTCGTCGAAAGTGTTGCGGCCGATGGTACGGTCCGCATTACTGAGATGAACAACTACGCCTACGGTGGGTGGAACGTAGTTAACTGGCGAACCATATCAGCAGGACAAGCCGGGCTCTATCGGTACGTTCACTAGGCTATAATGATAGTTTTTATTAATGAGACGAGTCCTTATCACAGGATTCGTTTTCGTATGTTTTTCGTTTTGAATTTTATTGGAGATAGTACCAGATCGTCTTGGAAATAACGGTAAGCAGTATTTCTCTTGACTGACTAGTGTTATACTGTAGGAAGATATGTTTGTTGATACGGCAAAAGTACTCGTTCAGGCTGGCAAAGGTGGCGACGGAGTCGTGAGTTTTCGTCACGAAATCTATGTTGATAAAGGTGGCCCTGACGGAGGTGACGGTGGTCGTGGTGGTGATGTTATTTTTTGTGCTAGCAAAGATATTAACACCTTGGTTGATTTTCGTTTCAAGCCAGAACTGAAGGCCGAGGTAGGCGCCAATGGGGCTAAATCAAACCGTCACGGTAAATCTGGCGAAAATCTCATCGTCAAAGTACCGATGGGTACATTAGTGAAACGAGACGGCAAGATTATCGCCGACCTGGTAGCCGATGGCCAAGAGCGCATTATTGCCCGCGGTGGTGATGGTGGATTCGGCAATGCCCACTTCAAGTCTTCGACTCGTCAGACACCACGTATCGCTGAAAAGGGAGAGATAGGTGTCCAGTTCGAGGCTGAACTAGAGCTCAAGCTTCTTGCTGATGTCGGCTTGGTCGGTTTTCCGAATGCTGGCAAATCAACGTTCCTTAGTGTGGTTAGTAACGCTCGTCCAGAAATAGCCGATTATGCATTTACGACTCTAACGCCAAATCTAGGCGTTGCGGATGTTGACAGTACGAGTGTGTTAATCGCTGATATTCCAGGATTGATCGAAGGTGCTAGTGAAGGCAAAGGACTTGGTGATGCATTCCTGCGTCATATCGAACGTACCGAAGTGCTCTTGCACCTCATTGATGCCTATACTGAAAACGTCGCTGAAGCGTATAAGACGATCCGTCAAGAACTCGAAAGCTATTCACCAGAGCTCGTGAAACGTCCAGAAGTAGTGGCACTCACTAAGACCGAGGGTCTGGATGATGAAATTATCGGTATGCAAATGGACGAGCTGAAAAAAGTCATTGGTGATACACCAGTGTTTGCGATTTCGTCACAATCAGGTAAGAACGTCAAAGATTTGTTGCGTATACTGCGCGACATGGTCACAACGGCTCGGCAGAAGCGTGTGGAAGAACTTGCCCTCAAGGATACAACTAGTGGCCTGCCAGTTATTACCCTCGGTGGTGATGATTTCGATAAAGCTTGGAACGTTGAAGTCACTAAAGATGAAAACGACGATAAAATCTATTATGTTCACGGTCGTAAGATCGAAAAATTTGCCCGTCGAACTGATTTTGGAGGTGGGTACCAGAATATCAATCGTCTCCGTGACATCATGAAGAAGATGAGTATCACGCACGAACTCAAGCGACAAGGTGCGGAAGGTAACAGCATCATCTCCATCGCGGGACACGAATTCACTTTGCTGGAACAGAACGATGATTAATCTCCTGAAGCACTATTGGGCAGAACTTAGCGTTACACTTATCGCCTGGATACTAGTCGGCTATTACCTCGGCTTTGAAGCATTTTTAATGACGGTGATCCTGAGCATGCTCGAGATATCCTTAAGCGCTGATAATGCCGTCGTAAACAGTCGTGTTTTGATGAAGATGTCCCTCGTATGGCAGCGTTTATTTTTGACGGTTGGTATTATTTTTGCGGTATTTATCGTGCGATTTATCTTGCCAATCATTATGGTAGCGGTGACAACATCACTTGGAGTGGGTGAAGTAGTCTCACTAGCGCTCAACAATCCGGACGCATATGGATATAAGTTGCACGAAGTGGCACCAATTATCAATGGCTTTGGTGGGTTTTTCTTATTGATGGTAACAATTTTCTTCTTTCTCGATAAAGATCGTGAGCTCGATGGACTTTGGCTCAAGAATATTGAGTCCGTTGGGTTAAAGCTATCGAAAGTACCACATGTCAAGACGCTGATAGTTGCAGTTATCTACAGTGGACTAATTTGGGCACTACCAGCTGATGTGCGTATGACGGTGGGTGTAGCGATGGCATTTGGCATCGGGCTATACGTGCTACTACATGGCTTGACGAGCATCATGGAATATTTTGGAGAAGGTGACAAGGGGAAAAAGGTAAAGCACGTTACTGGCTGGGCGGCATTCGCACTCTTTGTATATTTGCAGGTACTGGATGCTAGTTTCTCGTTGGACGGTGTCGTTGGAGCATTCGCACTAACCAACAATATCGTGATTATCATGGCTGGTCTTGGCATCGGTGCATTATGGGTTCGAGCGATGACGATTTATATGGTGCGACATAAGACATTGACGACTTATAAGTTTATCGAATCGGGTGCACATTGGGCGATTATTGCACTGGCCACCATTATGATATTGAAAATTTTTCACATTGAACTTCCGGAACTCTTTGTTGGAACAGTTGGACTGATTTGTGTAGGCGCGGCAATGTACTCATCGGTTCGTATCAATCGCCGCAAGAAACTCCATGGCTAAAACATTTTTTTTCTACGATCTTGAAACGAGTGGGCTCAACCCACGCTTAGATAGGATAATGCAGTTTGCTGGCATTCGCACGGATATGGATTTTAATGTTATCGGCGAACCCTACAACGTCCTCATTAAGCTCAATGACGACACACTACCAAGTCCTGAAGCGGTTATGGTGACGCACATTACCCCGCAGGAAACACAGATGGATGGTCTGACGGAGGCAGCATTTGTACACTTGCTGAGTGAGGAAATCTTTACGCCAGAAACGATTACGCTAGGTTTCAATAACATTCGTTTTGATGATGAGTTTATCCGGCATCTATTGTGGCGCAACTTCCATGATCCATACAAGTGGGCATATGACGAAGGACGATCGCGTTGGGATATGCTCGACGTGGTGCGCATGACACGTGCACTAAGGCCAGAAGGAATCACCTGGCCAGTAGTCGACGGCAAGCCAACCAATCGCCTCGAACTCTTGACGATCGAGAATGGGTTGGAACACCTAAAGGCTCATGATGCGCTGAGTGATGTCGAAGCGCTTATATCAGTAGCGAAACTCATCAAAGGCAAACAACCACAATTATTCGACTATCTTTTCAAACTCCGTGATAAAAAAGAGGTCATGAAACTGGTTAATCTCGATGAAAAAAAACCATTTGTCTATGTAAGCGGCCACTATGACAATGAATTCAACAAAGCGACCGTGGCATTTCCACTGACCTCGGGACGCAATAGTAATGTCGTCGTGTACGACCTGCGCTATGATCCGAGCCCCTTCGTAGCACTTGATCAAGGGGCGCTCGAAAAAATCTTTTTTACCAAATGGAAAGAGCGTCAAGCAGAGGGTTTTCATAAACTACCCATCAAAGAGTTGCAGTATAACCGTACACCAGCAGTTGCGCCACTTGTTGTACTCGAGCAGAGTGAAGGATGGAAGACGATTAGCCTCGATATGGCGACAATCGAAAAGCACAAAAAAATACTCCTTATGCACCCTGATTTTGCCGAACGAGTCCGCGGGCTTTACGAAGACCGGCCAGAATTTTCCAAACAAACTGATCCAGAAGCTCAGCTCTACGACAGTTTCCTGAATCCTCGCGACTCGCTTCGCGTGAAGGCGGTAAGCAATGCCGACGCCCAGAAGTTGGTTGATTTTCACCCCGAATTCCAAGACGAACGTTTGTCGGGGCTCTTACTCCACTACAAAGCACGAAGTTTTCCGAAGAGCTTGAGTCAAGATGAGACGATTGAGTGGGAAGAATGGCGAGCGGAACATCTAAATGCGCAACTGCCAGGATTTTTAAGCGCTTTACGGCGACTCATGAAAAAAGCAGGTGATGAAGAGCAATTCATCCTCCAA
>JBPPME010000001.1:0-10261 GCA_051305895.1 Saccharimonadales bacterium (SeqCode) | reverse complement strand
GTCATCACGTAATAAATCGTAGGCGATAAATGTAAACGGACGTTCGGCGACTAATTTCGGGTCGAGCTGACGAATCGTACCAGCGGCGAGATTACGCGGATTTGCGAATTCCGGTCTTCCTGCGAGACGCTGCTTTTCATTGAGTGCCGTAAAATCCTTCTTCAGCATCACGATTTCTCCACGGATTTCCGTACGACCTTGTAAGAATTTTTCATAACCTGACTTCTCAACGAGCCGTAAGGGTACATTTTTAATCGTACGGACATTATTCGTCACATCCTCACCGATAAAACTATCTCCGCGCGTGACTGCCTGTACGAATACACCATCTTCGTACACCAGTGCGCAAGCCAGACCATCCATCTTTACATCTGCGAAGAATTCATGTTTGTGTCCTGGTAGCATCTTATCTATGCGACGCACCCAGGCCTCTACCTCGCTTCTATCGAACACATCATTCAGGCTTAGCATGCGTGAACTATGTTGCACTTTCTGGAAACTACCTTTGAGCTCATTGCCTACACGTTGTGTTGGGCTATCTAAAGTGACAAGATCTGGATGCTCGGTTTCAAGCCTTTTCAGCTCCCCAAAAAGCCCATCATATACTGCATCCCCTACACTCGGACTGTCAAGCACGTGATACTCGTAGCTATACCGATTGAGTAGTTTTCGTAACTCTCTTATACGAGCTTCAGGCTGGTTTGGCATCATCCTCAACGACCTTTCGATATAAGAGATAGATATAGGCGGCGACGTATATTGCCGAAAGTGACGAAAGTATGAGCAGTGCAATCGGTACCACTGGTATCAATGAGGTGGTCGGAGCTATCGCCTGGAGCCATATTGTAAAGAAGATAATCGGAATTAGCACAATTACCCACACAATCAGCAGGCAAAGACCGAGCCATGCCAGTCGCAGCAGCAAACGCAAGCGACGACCAATAGCGAGGTCTCCCGCAACGCGTATAGCTTGCCACGGATACATCCCCGGCAGCGTCACAACAATGAGACTTAGGAACGTCGTGGTCGTAAGATACAGCGTCAACACCACCAAAAGAAGTGCAACGATAAAGAAAATGAAGCCTACAACGCCATCAGATAAAAAGCCGGAGGATAGTCCTGCGCTGTAAGCAATAAAGGCCAGTGTTGCTGGTAGAAGCTGTATGATAAAGAAAAATACGAGGAGTATCATCGGCACGATTGGTGCACCAGCATTGTAGAGGCCATCACGTAGTCTGACATGACGTCCCGCGAGCTGCGCTCGCAATAACCAGACGGTCGTCAGCCACAATAGAACAAATAGTAGCACTACGAGAAGCTGTTGTATCTCTGTTAGCTGCTCATACAGACCACCGCCCACACTAGTTGCAACTAGCAAACCTATTTTACCAACCTCGCCCCATGCACCCTCCAAAATACCTTGGCTACTCTCCTGCAAAGTATCATTCAGTTCATTGAACATCGTCTGAGAGGCGAGACCGATAGATACTACTGTTGCAACAGCATAGATCAACGCTAAGAGCAAAAAGGTACTGCGGCGCTGGTTCAGTACCGAGAAAATTTCACGATTAAACGCAATATATCCCGGCAGCTTCAGTGAGCGTACATAGTCACGTCGACGTGTCAGCTGGAAGCTGCGATGTGGACGCCTGGCAAGAAATTGCCCGATCCGATGACTCAACTTAGGTAATAAACCCTTTGGCGACGTGTCCTCAGTAGCGGGTTTAGCAGCGATGGCGCGACGTGTATGTGTGTTTTTCGATTGTGCGGATCTTTTCTTCTTCGCAGGCACGGTCGCTCGACTCATCAATTTATACTTTCTTAAAATTTATTAGCAGTTTCCTTCAGACGAGCAATTCGTGCATCGAGCGGAGGGTGTGTGCTAAAAAGATTAGCAATAGCGCTAGGCTTTAATGGATTACTAAAGAAGAGATGTGCTGTAGCAGTACTCTGTTGTTGCATCGGTTGACCATATTGCTGAAGTTTTTCGAGCGCGCTTGCTAGTCCTTCACTGTCACGTGTCGTCAATGCCCCAGTAGCATCGGCTAAGTATTCCCGTTGACGACTGATAGCAAATTGGATAAGCATCGCAGCGACCGGTGCCAGTAGGATAACTATAAATCCGACCACATATACAAGTGGATGGACGTTACGTTCACTATTATTACCACCGAACCATAGCATACGCATAGCAAAATCTGATAGCAGTCCGATAGCACTGACTAGTCCAAAAGCAATCATGCTCACTCGAATGTCGTAATTTCGTACATGACCCATCTCATGTGCCATCACCGCAGTAAGTTCCCGATCACTCATCACCTCCATAATACCGGTAGTTGCAGCCACGATTGCGTGCTGTGGATCACGTCCAGTAGCAAAAGCGTTCGGCGCTGGATCATCCATAATGTACACTTTTGGCATTGGCATACCAGTAGTAATCGCTAGGTTTTCAACAACTCTCCATAAACGAGGATTATCACTTTTTTCAATTTCACGGGCACCAGTCGCAGCAATCGCTAGCTTGCTGGCAAGAAAATATTGTATAAACGCGTACAACAACGCACCACCGATAACCCACGGTACGATACTCGTGTCGCTATAAATGATACTGAATGCCCAGCCGATGGCGGCGATTACACCAACGAACACTGCCATAATAATGACCGTATTACGTTTATTAGCAGCTATTGCTCCGTACAATCTAAACCTCCGTATTCAGCTAAGTTATTAAAACGTAACCTTAACTGGTTGTTCAGCTTGAGTCTGTTCCGTGTCTTCAAGTTCGAAGAATTCGCGTGTCTTGAAGCCGAAGCTGCCTGCTACAAGATTATTTGGAAAAAGCTGAATCTTGGTATTGAGATCACGAACACCACCGTTGTAAAAGCGACGTGACGCCTGGATCTTATCTTCAGTGTCGACCAACTCATGCTGTAAATCGAGGAAGTTTTGATTCGCCTTAAGATCTGGGTAATTTTCAGCGACAGCAAAGAGATTTTTAAGGGTTCCTTCAAGCATGTTCTCAGCGTCAGCAGTCTCTTGGACACCTTTAGCATCCATCACTGCAGTACGAGCCTTGGTGACTTCCTCGAAGACGCCCTTCTCGTGTGCAGCATAGCCTTTAACTGTTTCGATAAGATTTGGAATCAAATCAAGTCGACGCTTCAGCTGAACAGTAATATCACTCCAAGCTTCTTCTACGCGATTACGTAGTGTGACAAGACTATTGTATGTTGCCCACAGGAACAGCACGACCAGTATTACGATACCAAGTACAATCCATAACCAGAGTAAATCCATTTCTTATATTCCCCTTAACCTTCATTTATTCTTTGTACTTTTTATTATACCACTTTACTGTCGCAAAACGTATTGAAATCAACTTTGGTGCGCGGGGCGGGAATCGAACCCGCACGTCTTTTGGACAAGGGATTTTAAGTCCCTCGCGTCTACCAATTCCGCCACCCGCGCATAAAACAATCTTGAGACGACATAATGGTACTTCTCAGCTCGCTGTACGTCAGAGTGAATCCGTCCGCCTAGGCTGTTTTGCTTGAAAATAACATGGAGGCACGTATGGGTAACGCTCCCATCTACACGGTTTTGCAGACCGTTGCCTAACTTCTCGGCCAACGCGCCATTCCTCCGGCCATTATACCAGAGAGATAGGACTTTGTAGTGGGAATTTTGCGGAATATTAACACCCAATGTCCGGCAATACTTTTTGGTACTTATACACTTTATAAATCCAGCTAGACAGGGTATAGGGTAATCGCAATACGAAAAGACGAGAGCCTGAAGCGCCTCTAGAAAGAAGAACTCGGTAAAACCGGTGAGTTCCGATGAGTCAAGATGAGCGGTAACCTAATCTTCCGTATTGAGCGCAGCGGTTCGGCTTGGCGCATGCTAGGGTAAAACAGGTTTACGATTAACTTTGATGACATCGTCAATACCAACAAGATTCTTATTACCGGGTTCGGGTTGCGTACAAGAAGGTCGTTCGTGACGTTTTCAATCCAGCGGTATAGCTCCAAGAAAGCTATGCAGACACTTCATCTTTTGGGAACTGTTGTTGTACGCTGAAGATATTCACTTATAGTTTATTAACTCTGTTATGGGGTTTGTAAGTACATAAGTGTCTACTTTTTGTGCTAGCAGTGCTGTATGGAGAGCTCTGAGATGGCCAAAAACACTTGCCGGCCCAATAGATGTATATACTACTGACGCTGGGGTAAGTCTGGCCCATGACACTGACGGCATTGCTCCCCGCGACGTAGAGACCGTTAATCGGATCCTTTTCAACAGTAGCAATCCAACGAGGTAAAATTGAGGGGATACTATGCGTAAAGATGGTCAGAAACCAGCCACGACGGAACCGCTTTGCCATCGATCCTATAGTAACAACCAGTTCATTCTCTTGTTACGCTATTTATTGTCCGACTCTAGGTACCAAACAATATATGTATGACTTAGTTCTTAGGTCAGCTTTATACACAGACTTCAAAAGGTGAATGAAAGCCGTACATCATCAATGGTCGCAACTCACGTTTAGCGAGATTTACTGTCTATATAGGAGTAATCGCCGCCATCAATCTCCAATGATTCAGGAAGGGCGTCTCTCTTGATTGTAGTGGCCAGTGGTTTTTCTTTCACCAAACTCAGAAGTACCACTGCTACGGCAACAATCGGAACCATATATAAGAATATCGGAGTTAATGCTTCGTTGTATGAGCTAACGACAATGTCATGAATGTGTATCGGTAAGTGATTTACTAAATCAGGTGTAAATGAATTACTACCTCCAGCACTTCCTGTGCCTGAAGCTGGCAACCTTTTTGTAAGTAATTCAGTCAATTTAGTTGTAAAAAGGGTCCCGACTACTGCAGCTCCCAGCGAAGCTCCAATCTGTCGAAAATAATTATTGGAAGCGGTCGCTGTACCCACTATCGACACGTCGAATGAATTTTGTACGATTAAAACAAGAATCTGCATACTCATACCTAAACCAAACCCCATGACTGCCAGATAAGAACAAAGGAGCCATATAGGCATTGTCGGAGTCATCGTCGACAGCAGTAATAGTGCCATTATTACTATTGATGTACCCACTACTGGGAACCATTTATAGCGGCCTGTTTTACTTACTAATTGTCCCGTCGCTATAGAGCTGACAAGGAGTGCAGCCATCATAGGGATCATCAACAGCCCTGCTTCAGTAGCACCAACACCAGTTACCATCTGCAGATACGTTGGCAAGTAAGCGAGGGTGCCGAACATCGCGATACCAATAATTAGACCGGCAGTGGTAGTTAGATTAAAGTTGCGGTCTTTGAATAGATATAGCGGCATGATGGGTTCTTTGGCTCTACGTTCAACAAACACAAAACTGATCGCTGCAACCAAGCCACCGACAATCAACGATAGAATCTCAGGTGAGTTCCATTCATAGGTTCGTCCTCCCCAGATAGAGAGTAATACAATGATTGTCGATGCAATGCCCAAGAGAAGCATACCGATGAAGTCTAACTTCGGCCGGGTGTTGGTGTTTTTTGGTAACCTGAGAAAAAAAACAGCTGCTGTGATAGCCAATATCCCAAGAGGTATATTCATCCAGAATGCCCATCTCCAGCCAATGCCATCCGTAAACCAACCACCCAATAAAGGACCAGCCACTGATGAAAAAGCGAATACACCACCCATTATTCCCATATACTTACCGCGTTCTCGCGCCGGGACAACGTCGGCTATTATGGCTTGCGCTAGAATCATCAGACCGCCTCCGCCGAGACCTTGCACAGCACGTCCGATGATAAGCCAGGTCATATCCTGTGCCAATCCGCCGAAAACCGATCCCAGCATGAAGAGACTAATCGCAGTGATGAGGAGACCTTTTCTACCAATCAAATCTCCAACTTTACCATAAACAGGAATCATGATTGTCGCTGCTAATATGTACGCCGTGGTAACCCACAACATATGATCAACACCCTTTAATTCACCTACGATAGTAGGAAGCGCAGTACTAAAAATAGTTTGATTCAATGATGCCAAAAGCATCGTCACCATCAAGCCGGCGAAAATTAATAGTATATGCCTTTTTCTACCATCTTCTGCATCGATTTTTTTCGTTCGTATCATTGGTTTTTTCCTCATTATTTAATATCTTCGTCGAGCATGTCTTTAATGTTCGTTTGCACGTGTTGCATATGTTGTTCGAGTACATCAGGCTTAACAACAACTAATGTCTCACTATTGGCCGAGCTGACAATAAGTAATTTGTCGCCTTCTTTCATCCCTAATGCCTGACGAGCGTCTGAAGGTATGACAATCTGACCTTTTGTCCCGACCGTTGCAGAACCCCAAAACTTAAATTTACCTAACATAATATACTCCAATTTATGATACATAACATACTATTCATACTTATCTTACTTGTATTTATTAAAAAAATCAATATACGCTATGCGCTACTCAAAAGCTATCGCTTGAATATATTGATGTATAATAGAGCTAATAAGTTGAAAAATTTAAACTAAATAAAAGGATACCGATGGCGAGTTTTCTTAAGCAACTAGGGTTATTTTCGTTCAAACATAAGTGGTTCGTGATTAGCGCCTGGCTAGTCGTTGTGTTGATAGTTCTAGGGCTCATGTTTACTTTCCAAAAGCCCGCTTCAAATAATATTTCTATTCCGGGCACAGAAGCACAAACTACGATAGAAAAAGCCGAGAAACTATTCCCAAATGCTGGAGGTGGAACTGGCCGGATTGTTTTTGAGGCACCGGCTGGTAAAACAATAGATGAATACAAGTTAGTCATTAACCAGACTCTAGATGATGCCGAAAAAGCTAAAGATGTTGAGCAGATTATTAGTCCGTTTGTCTTCGAAGAAGCGGTATCGCAAGATCGACGAATAGCATTTGCTCAGTTGCAACTAAGTGTCAGTCGCAATAATGTCACCGACCAAACTGCAAATGAAGTAGCAACATCTTTGAACATAGCCCGTAAGGGTGGCCTTAGTGCTGAGGCAGGTGGAGACATCGTAAGACTGGCTCCGGCTGAGATTCTGGGCATAGGCGAAATTCTCGGAGTCATAGTTGCTGCGGTTGTTCTCATCGTTATGTTCAAAACTGTTTTTGCTGCGGGTGTACCGTTAGTTGTAGCGATTTTCGCACTTATCACAGGTGTAGGCGCAGTATTTGCACTGAGTGGTATAGTTGAAATTAATGCTACGACCCCTGTCCTGGCTGTCATGCTTGGCCTTGCTGTTGGAATCGATTACTCACTCTTCATCCTATCCCGCTATAGAAGCTATATTCTCGAAGGCGATAATCATGAGACAGCAATTGCCAGTTCTATTGGAACAGCCGGTAACGCTGTAGTCTTTGCGGCTCTCACAGTTGTCATTGCCCTTTCAGCCCTGTCAGTTATACAAATACCGCTATTAACTACCATGGGTCTTGCTGCAGCTGGGACGGTAGCTATTGCAGCTGTTGCAGCTGTCACACTCCTCCCTGCACTTGCCGGACTTATCGGCGAACGTATTCTTTCTAAAAAACAACAGGGCGCATATCATGCATCAAAAGTACACCATGAACTGCACGTCAGCCACACGTCAGCCTGGTATAAAGCGGGTGACTTTATTGCTCGTAGGCCTTTGCCAGTCATCGCTGTGGTTGTTGTGTTATTAGCGAGTCTTAGCTATCCGTTAACCGACCTTCGGCTCGGTTTGCCGACTGATGAATATGCAGCCTCTGATACAACCCAAAAAAAGGCTTACGAGATTCTTAGTCGAGGATTCGGTGAAGGATTCAACGGACCGCTGATAGTGCTTGCCGAGAACATAAAGTCTCCAACCACTCAAGAAGTGGAACAAACCAGACTAGCTCTCTTATCCGGCCAGCTACCTTTGCCGGCTGGCCAACAACTAGTCGGTCAAGAAGCCAAGAATCATGACGAAGTAGCTCGCATGTTAGCAAAGTATAGCAAGGCACAACAAATTGCCGGCCAGTTGGCTACGCGACCAGGCGTCGCAAGCGCCGTTCCGGCTTCGATTACTTCAAGTGGTACTGAAGCGCTCATTCAAGTTATCCCGACAAGTGGCCCTTCGGACGAAGCGACAGTCGACTTGATTAAGAACCTACGAAAGGACAATGATGTTTTAGGGGATAGTGACGTTCAACTTTCGGTAACGGGGACCACCGCCATACAGACAGATATTGACGAGAAAATGTTGCAAGCACTTCCTCCTTATCTAGGTATAACCGTTGGTTTGTCATTCCTAATTCTAATGGTGGCATTCCGCTCGATTCTTGTACCGCTCAAAGCGACAGTCGGCTTCGTACTTTCAGTCGGAGCGATGTTCGGAGCACTTGTTGTTATGTTCCAGTGGGGTGCCTTTGGTTTGTTTGAGCCAACCCCAATTATTAGCTTCCTGCCAATCATTGGCCTTGGTATACTATTCGGCCTAGCTATGGACTACGAGTTCTTCATTAACTCCAGTATCAGAGAGTCTTACGCACACAGCAAAAATGCCAAGCAGTCAGTTAAGGATGGTTTTTCGCTAGGCGCAAAGGTAGTTACCGCAGCGGCCATTATCATGGTGTCTGTTTTTGGCGGTTTTATGTTCAGCAGTGATGATATTATCAAACAAGTCGGATTCGGACTGGCGTTCGGTATACTCGTAGATGCGTTTCTCGTAAGAATGCTCATGGGTCCAGCCATCCTGTCATTATTGGACGACAAAGCCTGGTATATACCTCGTTGGCTTGGCAAGATTATCCCGCGCATATCAATCGAGGGTAAAGAGTAGGCAAGCGCATGAAAACCCTAAAGGCAATTTTGAGGAGTTAAGATAGACAACTTAATATACAGTATCTGGCAGAACGAATGAGTCTCTCGCACCCTTGTCACCGTCCCGAATCATCATAAAATAGGGAGAGAATATACCTACTACTTTTATTCGAAAACAGTTTCAAGAAGATGCCGAAACTTATCTGTTCAATCGAAAACATAAAGCAGTGACAACAATCAAGACCATAATTTTGTTTTTTCATAAACAACATACCTAACCACAGCGCACTTGGTTCTATTGGACAAGCAGTTAAATCTAAGCAATTAAGGGTACTGGATTGAGTTACAGTTTTGTCTTTTTTTTAATTGAGAAATCTTGTCCACTGGCGTACAAATCTTAGCGTTGTCTTTATTGGTAGCTTCATCACTGTATCCAATACTAAGGCGACGAGATATTAACTCTCTTACACTCCTTCCAGTAAGCCAACGTCTCGTCGCAGAAGGATAAAAAGCATTTACAGAAAATTCCTAATGAGTCGAATAGTGCAGAATTTGCGATGACCAATTCTAAATCATAGATAATTCTTGTGAAGTTGAATCCTAGAAAATTGACAGTCGCAAAAAAACACTATTTGCAGGAAATTAAAATCAAAGATGATAAGTAGACTTAACACAATACCAAACCCGATGCATACATCAATGCATAAAGAATGCCGAATTTTCTAGCATCCAAAAGTTGTGTTACAAAACCGCCAGTGTCGTAATCAGCTCATCAGAAGTGCTTCCCGTGAGACGCAAACTCGGTAAATATTACCCAGCCTATCACTGTAACCACCACGGCCACTACTTTCGCATTCCAAAAGACCAGTTCAACGAGATTCTATAGGCCGTGATGACCATATGTGGACAAAACGACAATTTCGCGTACCAAGTGAAAACGAGAGCCACACGCTAAGAAGCGTGAAGAGCTTGAGGCTCAAGCCTGTGTAACTGCAGACAGGATGGACTTGGTTTCATCACCAAAGGCAATTATATACATGGGGCGGATCTAGCCAAAATAGAGCAGCAAATTACTGACCTAGATGCCCGCATAGACGAGCAAAAAACGGGAAGAGGCGTCGATATGCCTACAATGTTGACATACATCAAATACTTTGTGGAACACCTCAAAGATTTTCTTATTGACCACAGTAATCCGATACTGCGAGCACGCTATTTTGGCGTATTATTCGACAAAATGCCAAGCTACGCAGAAATAAATGGTGGAACACCTGAGAATGAAAAAGTTCCAGAGGTCAACGAGCTATTTCAGCTAGTATTGTCTGGAACGTCTTCATTGGTGCGCGAGAGAGGACTTGAACCTCCACGAGCGCAATGCTCACTAGCCCCTCAAGCTAGCGCGTCTACCAATTCCGCCACCGCTGCATATTTAAAAAATGGAATGTACATGTAGCATAGTGTTTCGCAAACC
>JBPPME010000113.1:0-2581 GCA_051305895.1 Saccharimonadales bacterium (SeqCode) | reverse complement strand
TTACCGATCGATGTACAAATAACAGCGCTTGTCGTTGCGAGATCTGTTGAATCGAAGGTATAGCTTGCACCGTTAGCATTGTGAAAGAGTGGTGTTTCAATGACAACATTACCCGTACCGCTGCCTGCAAGTATCAGATCCTGATCTGTACCACCAGCGGCAAGCGTCAGTGATCCCGTGCCCTGCATCAGTGATGTACCAAGCGTGATCACTCCAGTGCCTGATGTATTGAGATTGAGGTTGCTGTTTGATGCGGCCGAGATAGACAGTGCGCCGGTGGAGGTGATAGCTGTACTAGATACGCCAAGACCGTTCACACTCGTGTCAGTTAGATTACCGCCGGTAATACTAGCCGGGCCATTGATGATAGCACCGTTGACCATACCACCAGAGATATTGCCACCGCTGATGGTTGCCCCGTTGATAGTACCGCTTACTGCGAGGTCCCCTGCAAACGCACCATCGCCGTCATTGCTGACGACGAAACTGTCGAGACCGTTACCTTGAAGGTGGAGTAACTCACCCCCACCCGAGTTATTGATAAAGACACTTGGTCCCGAGCCGGTATCCTCCTGTGCCGTACTCGGCTGAAGTACGATATAGCTACCACCCCCTCCGAGAGTACAATCCATGCCTACTGTACAGATGGTCTGATTTGCCCCTCCAGTCGCTGGCAGCTGATACGTCCGACCACCCGAGGTGAAGACGATATTGTTGTTGCCCGCATTGATATTGAGATCGGTTGTCGTCAGGCTAGCGATAGTATCGGTCTGCAGCTGACCTGTCACCTGCACGTCACCAGCAGCCGAAAGTACCGTGCCGGTTTGTGTCAGTAGCGAGCTGACGACATTTGATGCCGAGTCGAACATTGCGATCGCGCCCGCCGTACCTGTTCCGCTTACGAGATTACCGACCGTGCCGACACTATAAACTCCAGCACCTGTCGAAGTCACGCTGAGCTGCGGTGATGCTGCTGTAATACTTACTACACCGTTATTTGTGATGGTCGTGCCATTGATGCCGATACCGCTACCTGCTGTAAATGCAACATCGCCACCTCGGCCTTGGATACTTTGTACTCCTGCTATATTATTCGCTGCTTGACTTACGACAGCCAATAAATTACCATCGATTGAAAGTTGATTATTCGACAACAAAATGCCTGTACCAAGCGTGATGTTACCATTGGCACCACCGATACTACGAATAGCCTGACCAGTAAGTAATGCTTGGTATTCTTCACCGTCATACAAGTACGGCGTATTGGTTTCAGCATCGTAGTAGAGCTGACCGGTAGTGGCGCTACCGGGACGATTGGTCGGCGTGAGTATCAGCGAGTTATTAGCACGCAACTGACCGTTGATACTAAGAGACTGAGAAGTAAGAAGTGAAGCATCACCACTAGATGAGAGACTACCAATATCAATACTCTGTGCTTCGTACTGACCAGCTGATTCACTTGAAGAGATTGTATCTTTCTGCTGCTGTTTTGAAACAACAATCCAGATAACAAAAATCGAGAGCAGGATCAGTGTAGCAGCGACAATCAGTTTGACATGCTTAATACCAGCACTTTTCCTATGCTGACCGATCATGAATCTACGCATCGATTTATTTTTATCTAACCACATCTGTTAATTTTTGAACTTTTTGTTACTATTACCCACCTACTATTTTACTAGGCCGCAGATTAAAATACTAGTGTATTTAAGTATTTCGCATACATTTTTTAGTCATACTCTTTTATAACAGGAGTAGCGAAAAGATTCATTTTTGAATAAAATAAAAACTTCTTATACCTGGTGGGTGATGAGGGATTCGAACCCCCGACCCTCTCGGTGTAAACGAGATGCTCTAGCCAACTGAGCTAATCACCCACAAGTATAAAAAGTTTTCGGACAGAAAATCTTCTGATTGGTGGGCGATGAGGGATTTGAACCTCCGACCTCGTCATTATCAGTGACGCGCTCTAACCAGCTGAGCTAATCGCCCGCGTCCCACCAGAAGATCTCTTCAGATAGTATTCTCTTGGTGGAGTGTCACAGACCGAAGCCTGCTTCACCCCATGTGGTGGAGACACAGGGACTCGAACCCTGGACCCCCTGCTTGCAAAGCAGGTGCTCTAGCCAACTGAGCTATGTCCCCTCGACCATGCGCCGAGAACTCCCACCATTTTACCCTAAAATCACCCCTAATTCAAGGGGTAATGTAGTACAATGAGGGCATGAACTACGAATTCTCTGTCGGATCTTTTTTTATCGGCATACTGATTGTTATTGCGGGGGTACTCTTCATACGTTTTCACCAATGGATCGCGGACAACTTCGGCGGCGGCGTTTCAAGCTACGACAGCTACAAGCTCTACGCCTTCCTCACATGCGGCCTCGGCTTCCTTGTCATGCTCAACCTCCATGTGATGATCCTCACGTGGCTGTTCTCTAGTCTCTTTGGAGGCTAGGGCACCTCACCGATGGCTAAAACATCAAAAAAGCTCCTTTCGAAGCGCTTTTTGTTTTAACAATTTAATTGTGCATACCATCTCAGTCCGTGTTCGAACTTAGTCTTTTTCCTCCGAAGATGA
>JBPPME010000112.1:0-2096 GCA_051305895.1 Saccharimonadales bacterium (SeqCode) | reverse complement strand
GCCCGATATGGTATAATACCCCGGTAGTTTGAGATCTTATCTCTAACTCATTGGGGCGTCGCCAAGTGGTAAGGCATCGGCTTTTGGTGCCGACATTCGGGGGTTCGAATCCCTCCGCCCCAGCCACATTTGAAAAACACCGCCAGGCATTTCTCAATGAAGTAAAGGGGTGTTCCTTCCGGATTCGAGCTATCGTGGCCGATAAAGCCGCTATTCGAAGCCATGAACTGCGTACTAACAAACACAAGTTCTACAACTACATGATTAAAGAGGTGCTGAGCAAAAGTAACGGCACTATTGCAAATGCGAGCATACGTCTCGACGGACACGAAGATCGCGCCTACAAGAAGGCAGCCACCACCTACTTCTGACAACAAGCTGATCCGAAAGGTAGCGTGATTAAAAACATGAAGTTCGTGAACTCACAGAACGACAATCTTATCCAACTAGCTGACATGGTCGCTGGCGCAATCTTGCGCAGTACGCAGAAAGATAAGACAGATCACAATGATTACTTGCCACTACTCAAAAAACGGGTTGAGGATATCTGGTACTTTAAATAGCAATAAAAAGATCCGCTTCCTATTCTGGTTGTCCCAGACACGCACACCATACGGTGACAGTTCGGAAAGCGGATCGCTTGTACCCGTATTATAGCATAAGCGATGCAAAATAGGCAATGCTTTGCCTGCGTCGCAGTTTTGGGTTACATTAAAACTAGGAAGATTCGTGTTTCACCGCTTGCGAGGGAGCAGGAATCTTCTTTATTGTGAGACAAGTGCAAGTACGTGAGCTGCGATATCATCGCGCACCTTACGGTGGAATTCCACATCCTGATGCTGTGGATCTGGCACTTCCCAGAGTTCAATATCATCTTTCCGTGATTGCAAATAATCTGGTAGTTCTTCTACGGGCTTGAATGAGATAATCTTATCTGAATCAGCTACCATGTCTTCATCTACGAATTTCCGTACTGCACCAGATACGTCATAGCCGATTTCATTCATCACACCTACAACTAACGGATCAATGGGTTTGCCCAGTTTAACGTTAATGCCGGCACTTTGAGCAGTATCCGCTTCTGAAGTTTTCTTGGCGTTAAAAAATGCCTCGGCCTCTTGACTGCGAGCTACGTTGCCATTGCAGATGAAGAGGTAATTCATTCGTCTACCGTTCCGCCAAAGTACAAGCCTTTATAGATTTCCTGGCCATTCTCGGTGATTACTTCTTCGCCGCTGAAGTTCAGCATATCGCCTTGCCAGCTGTTGAGGTAAGTCAGATTAGCATCAGAATATTCTTCTGGCCCGCGGTAAGGATGCTGTTCGGGCGCTTGTAGCAATGCTTTGCGCAGGAACGTGTAGACATCACTTGAAGTCAATTCTGTATCGTGTACCCAACCTCGGTACTGCATAGCCCAAACTGGCTTGCCATCTTCATATACAACTTCTTGCCCAGCATAGGGGTGACCGCCATAAAAATAGTCACAAAAGTGCCATTTGCCATCAGTGTGGTTGATAAGACGTCCACCATCTTCAGCTTTTTCGATCTTTACATCAGGATTACCGTAACCTTCGTTGTTGGCATCAATCAGAAATCGTCTTACACCCTCAATATCGGCGCTCATAACTCCTCCTCACTTAGTAATGGATAGATATCAAAAGCTACTTCCTCATAAGGGTGGGCTTCTTTCATGGCTTCAATAACAGCTTTTGCGTTTTCTCGGTCACATACGACCTCGATGCGTTCCTCTTCGACTATTTCCGGCTGATTAGCTGTGCCTATGTGAGGATTGGCTTTGTTCGATGGAATAAATCTACCTTTGCCGACCACTGAGTAACTACAGAAACTATATTCGCCAATTTCACCCGCACCAGCACTGCCTAAAGCTTCACGGACTTTATCTGCATCAGCGACGGGTGCAAAAGTAACAATCTTAACTCGACTCATACCTCATCTCCTTTGATTCGTTGATACTCTTTCATGGTATTGATAAAGCCACCCGTAAACTTCTCAGGGTCGGTAGTCATGAGGCTTTGAATCTCTTCGAGCGTCATCGGGATAATTTCTTCGACTTCGTCATTTGGCTCGAAATGCCA
>JBPPME010000105.1:0-48346 GCA_051305895.1 Saccharimonadales bacterium (SeqCode) | reverse complement strand
TGCTGACGAGCGGCGGACGGCTGAGTAACGCGTGGGAACGTGCCCCAAAGTGAGGGATAAGCACCGGAAACGGTGTCTAATACCGCATATGATCTTCGGATTAAAGGATTTATCCGCTTTGGGAGTGGCCTGCGTACGATTAGATAGTTGGTGAGCCTTTACCTCACCCACTAGCTAATCTTACGCAGGCCACTCCCAAAGCGCCCGAAGGCTTTAATCCGAAGATCATATGCGGTATTAGACACCGTTTCCGGTGCTTATCCCTCACTTTGGGGCACGTTCCCACGCGTTACTCAGCCGTCCGCCGCTCGTCAGCATCTAGTAAACTAGACCTGTTACCGCTCGACTTGCATGTATTAGGCACGCCGCCAGCATTCATCCTGAGCCAGGATCAAACTCTCCATTAAAAGATGTATCAATAAATTGACCATCTAAACTCATATAAACTGACGTTGATATTACACAACTAAATTGTCAAAGTACCAAAATCATCTGTTCAACTCCACAGTTGATGTCACTTTTGGCGACCAGACTGATATCAATCATACTTCATAACAGAGACAGGGTCAAGGGGTATTTTGTTTTAATTCGTAGCGTAAAATACAATGCAGCCAATCAGGAGCCCTAATATCGATCCAACGAGTACTTCAAAAGGCGTGTGCCCCTTCGCGGCACGAGGTAGTGGGATGTCACTTTTTTGCTCTTTAATCAGTCGCTGCAGAGCAATTCCCTGCTCTCCCGATGAGCGACGTACCATCATGGCATCGTACATGACGATGCTCGCGAAGAGTGCTGCAAGAGCAAACAGCCCCGACTCGACACCATCCCGTAGGGCGATCGTTGTCAGAAGAGCCATAACACTCGCACTATGTGCGCTTGGCATGTTGCCAGATAGATAGAGCTGTCTCAAATTACTCAGCTTACCCGTCCTGCCCACGACGAGCAGGTATTTCGTCCCCTGTGCAACCACCCATCCGGCGATAACAGCCCAGATGTACGGTGATATCAGTGTCATAACCTACTCCTCTTCTTCGTCGCTTGCTTGTTGCTCAGGCATGAGGCCAATCGATGCAATCGTATCACTCTCATTAAGCTTCATTATACGAACACCTTGAGTAGTTCGTCCAATCGTTGGGATATCCTTGCGGCCTAGGCGAATCGTCTGACCATTCTTCGAGATGAGAAGTATCTCAGCAAGTTCAGGATCGAGTGTGCGTACCGAGATAATCGGACCGGTCTTATTCGTCACAACAGCCGCCTTGATACCGACACCACCGCGTTTGTGCGAAGTGAAGTGTGCCACCTTAGTCGCTTTGCCATATCCCTTCTCGCTAATAACTAGGAGTTCACGTGCATCATCAATGACGATATCCATGCCGACTACTCGGTCATTCGGACGTAAGCGGACACCACGGACACCGCGAGCTGAGCGTCCCATCGGACGAGCATCCTTCTCGTTGAAGCGAATTGCCTGGCCAGCAGAAGTTGAGATGATAACATCTGCATCACCAGTCGTCTGTTGGATCCAACGTAGCTCGTCGCCGTCGTCAAGTTTGATAGCGATTAAGCCGTTCGTGCGAATATTTGCGTAATCTTTGAGTGGCGTCTTCTTAACCGTACCCTTGGTAGTCGTCATGAAGAGGTAACCATCAGGACTCGCGTCCTTGGCATGCTTGATGATAGAGGTAATCTTCTCTTCAGGTTGGAGTTGCAAGAGATTGACCGCTGCGACGCCCTTAGCGGCAAGACTCGCTGCCGGTACTTCATAAGCCTTGAGACGGAAGACGCGACCCTTATTGGTAAAGAAGAGTAGCCAATCGTGTGTGCTCGATGGTACGAGTTGCTCGATGATATCCTCTTCCTTAGTCGTCATACCACGCTTGCCCTTGCCGCCACGATTTTGACGCCGGTATTCACTCACTAGTGTGCGCTTAATGTAGTTCTCGCCCGTAAGCAATATGACTGACTCTTCTTCTGGGATCAGCTCTTCATCACTGAACCTACCAAGTTCATGATTGATGATCTGACTACGACGCTCGTCCCCATATTTCTCTTTCATTTCGAGCAGTTCGGTCTTGATGATTTTCAAAATCTCTTTCTCGTCAGCCAGAATTGCTTCAAGCTTAGAAATCAGCGCCAGAAGTTCCTTGAGTTCACTTTCGATAGCATCACGCTCTAGACCAGTCAGACGGCGAAGTTGCATAGCCAAGATAGCTTTCGCCTGAATCTCACTCAGTCCAAACTGCTTGATGAGTGCTTTTTCTGCTATTTCACTAGTCTTGCTGGCCCGAATCGTCTTGATGACTTCATCGATGTGATCAAGAGCGATCTTGTAGCCCTCGAGGATATGCGCACGTTCTTTCGCCTTGCGAAGTTCAAACTCGGTACGACGACGAACAACTTGCTGACGATGCTTGATAAACTCTTGGAGCATTTCCTGGAGACCGAGAATCTTCGGCTGGATGCCATCGATTAACGCAAGCACGTTGTAATTAAAACTAGTTTGCAATGAAGTAAGCTTATAGAGCTGATTCAATACCTTTTTCGGGTAGCCATCCTTCTTGACCTCGATAATGATGCGAACTTTACCACGAGATGTCTCATCACGAAGGTCGCTGATATTGATCTTCTTATCTTTATAGAGTTCAGCGATCTTCTCAACAAGCGTTGCCTTATTTACACCATATGGAATCTCCGTCACAACAATCTGGTGACGACCTTTTTTAGTTTCTTCAATATTCGCTACCGCACGAACCATCACGCTACCGCGTCCGGTCTGATACGCCTGCTTCATCGGTGCGCCACCATAAACAATCGCGCCGGTCGGAAAGTCAGGGCCCTTAACATGCTTCAATAGGTCATCAAGCGTGGCGTGCTCGTTATCGATAAGTTCGATAGAAGCATCGACCAGCTCACTAAGGTTATGGGGTGGTATATTGGTCGCCATACCGACCGCGATACCGATTTGGCCATTGAGTAGCAGATTCGGCAATTTCGCCGGAAGTACAACAGGTTCTTGCTCAGAACCATCGAAATTATCACGAAAGTTAATAGTCTCCTTGTCGATGTCCGCAAGCATCTCATCGGCAGGTTTCGCCATGCGAGCCTCCGTATATCGCATCGCTGCTGCCGGGTCACCGTCCATTGAGCCAAAGTTACCCTGACCCTGTACAAGCGGATAGCGCAATGACCATGGCTGCGCCAGACGTACCATCGAGTCGTAGATCGCTGAGTCGCCATGAGGATGATACTTACCCATTACATCACCGACGATACGAGCGCTTTTTACAAATTTAGACCCACTGCGGTTACCGTTTTGATTCATGGAGAATAGGATACGACGGTGCACCGGTTTCAATCCGTCACGGACATCAGGCAGTGCGCGATCAATAATCACACTCATCGAGTAACGGAAGAAACTGTCTTCCATGACCTTCTCGAGCGTGCGCTGCTCGAGACCTTGAGTGTCTGCTACGATATCACCTTCGATTGGTACATCGTTTTCTAGTGGTGCGTCATTTTGTGTTGTATTTTTATCCATAATTCCCGTCCTATACGTCCAATTCCTCTAAATCTGCGTCTTTTGCTCGGCTCTGAATGAAGGTCTTGCGAAGTGATACCTCATCACCCATGAGTTTAGTAAAGATCGCGTCAGCATTTTCGGCATCCTCTACGCGTACTTGGATCAACACACGATTCTCTGGACTCATCGTCGTCTCCCACAGCTGCTCAGCATCCATCTCGCCCAGACCCTTGAAGCGTGAAATCGTCACGCCAGCCTGCTTTGCCATGTCATCATCCACGTTAACACTCGTACCGCGCTCAAGTTTGTCACTGACCAGTTCCTTTAGAATACGATCGCGCTCTGCTTCGTCATAAGCATATGTTTTCTTTTGACCACGATTGATGCTGTAAAGTGGTGGTTTCGCCAGATAGATGTATCCACCTTCGACCACTTCACGCATATAACGGAAGAAGAATGTCAGCAGTAGTGTTGAAATGTGGCTACCGTCAACGTCGGCGTCAGTCATGATAACAATCTTGTGATAACGCAGACCATTGATATCAAACTGCTCACCGATACCTACACCGAAGGCTTGAATCATGGCAACAATTTCTTTATTAGCAAACATCTTATCTAAACGTGCCCGTTCGGTATTGAGCACTTTACCGCGAAGTGGCAAAATCGCCTGCGTCTTACTATCACGTCCTTCTTTGGCGGATCCTGCCGCAGAGTTACCCTCTACGATGTAAATCTCGCTGTCGGCCGGACTCTTGCTTGAACAGTCCCAGAGCTTTCCAGGAAGTCCCATGCCATCCAACGCACCCTTACGGAGTACGTTGTCACGTGCTGCGCGCGCAGCCTTACGAGCACGAGCAGCAAGTAATGCCTTGCCAACAATCTTCTTGGCCACTTCAGGATTTTCCTCAAGATAGTACGAAAAGTATTCATTCATCACCTGCTCGACGTAGCGGCGAACCTCAGGGTTACCAAGCTTATTCTTAGTTTGACCTTCAAACTGTGGGTCTGGGAGCTTCACTAGTAGAATCGCAGTCAGTCCTTCACGGATGTCATCACCTGTCAGGTTGTCTTCTTTTTCCTTCAATAGGCTGTTTTTGCGTGCATAATCGTTAATCACACGAGTCATAGCTGCACGGAAGCCAATTAAGTGAGTACCGCCGTCTGGCGTTAGGACGTTATTAGCAAACGGCTTCACGAGCTCGACATAAGTGTCATTGTATTGAATTGCCACTTCCACCATCGAGTCTTCAACTTGCTTCTCAACATAAAAAATATTGTCAGTAATAACTTCTTTGCCGATATTGAGGTGCTTTACGTAACTCTGAATTCCCCCTTCGAAGTAAAATGCTTGGCGCTCATCTGTACGTTCGTCGTGAACGGACACGTAAATACCTTTAGTCAAATACGCCTGATGTCGCAGATAATTTACTACCCATTTGTAATCGAATTCAACCGTTTCCTTGAAAATAGTAGGATCTGGATAGAATGTAATCTTTGTCCCAGTAGAGCGATCCGTCTTACCGATTTTCTTCAGTGGCGCAAGTGAAGCGCCTTGAGCAAATTCAATACGGTAAAGTTCGCCTTTTTGGACAACTTCAGCGACCATCTTGGTCGAGAGTGCATTTACTACACTCGATCCTACACCATGAAGACCAGATGAGACCTTATAGCCACCGCCACCAAACTTACCACCAGCGTGGAGCACAGTCAGTACAGTTTCGAGAGTTGAAAGACCAGTTTTTGGATGTTTGTCGACTGGAATACCACGTCCATCATCAATGACCGTCAAGCCACCGTCTTTCTGGATAATCACCTGTATCTTCGTGGCAAAGCCAGCAATAGCCTCGTCGATCGAGTTGTCAGCGATTTCCTTAATCAGATGATGTACACCGTCGTATCCAGTACTCCCGATGTACATTCCTGGTCGCTTACGAACTGGTTCGAGGCCCTCAAGAACTTGAATTTGTGACCCATCGTATGAATCAGCTGTCTGTTTTGCCACTATATTTCCCTCACTTACAGGCGTTTCTGCTATTTACACTACACACATTATATCGGATTATTTGTATTCACTCAAGTTATTGCGTTGAACACAATACTTATGCTAGTCTAGAGAAAAGTCTATGCATTGACAGTAAAAATTAAGTCAAAATAACAAAAATCAAAAAGGAACAAGGCCATGTTTCGCAAAATTGTGTCAAACCTCGCGTTTAGTCCCGCTCTCGTCGGACAGCTGAGCTTTTATGCGAAACGTCTCCGCAGAGAGCAGGTAACTCGTCGTTTAGGACTTATTTTTACTGCATTCGCTCTTATCGTACAATCATTCGCTGTCTTTCAGCCACCAGAAGCGGCTAACGCCTCGAGCCCCGCTGACTTCGTTAGTGGCGGCGTCAGCAGTGTCGATGAATTCCTCAAGGCATACGATAACAATGGCCACGACATCAAGGGGCTATTCAATTCACTCGGTATCACACGTGCTGAAATCGCCGCAGCAAAATCCGGCACCGTTGGCAAAGATGGCTTCTACAACTGGTCCATGACTAGTCTTTACAGTAATGCTCAAGGTCAACGCGCCTACACCTATTACCATGCGGACGGTTCATCGAAGACGGTCTACCACCGCCCAATGGCGCTCACACAAGAAGGACGTGCACCATACCCGGTCTTTATTGGACACTCAGCAAAGTTCGGTTGGTTTGCTATCAAGATGGACTGCGGTAACCTCATTACCAAAAAACGACCACCAGAAGACAAACTACCTACCGCAAGCTGTAGTAATCTCAATCCTACTCTGGTTGATCGTACTCGTGTGCGATTCGACGCAAAAGCAGACGTACCTGGTGGCGCGAAGATTAAATCATATACCTTCGTCGTAAGGAATGCCTCAGGCACAGCCATCCATACCAAAGAATTTGCCAGTGGCGCTGAGTCGGCAAGCTATACCTACAATCAATCGAAAGTTGGTGTCTACAAAGTTGGTGTCCGCGTGGATACAACAGTTGGCGTACAACGAGACGCTGATTGTAGTGCAAATTTTACCATCGCAGCACCTCCTCGGACACCAGTGGCAGTCTGTAGCCGGCTCGGCGTCATTATTACGAACCACACCAATATCGATATGAGCGGTGCAGTTACTACAAATGGTGGCGCAACGGTCAGCAAATATACGTTTGCTGTCACTGATGAGAGCGGCAAAACGGTAGCGACACGCTCAGTTGCGACCAACGAACTCTCTACTGAGGCCGACGCGGTCACCCTCAAGAGCCCCGGTAAATATACCGCTCGGCTAGCAGTCGCCACCAGCCTTGGTGATAAGACTGATCCTCAGGACTGTGTAAAACAATTCACCGTCGCAGATCCGGCCGTTTGTGCATATAATCCAGCGCTGACTCCAAATCATCCAGATTGCCAGCCTTGTCCTAGTAACCCAGAAATTTGGATTAAAGATGTCGAGTGTGCCCCTGAATTTATAAGCACGAAGACCTCGAACAACATCAGCCAAGGTAACGTTGATGCAAGCACGGTGCCAGCAAAAGCTAGTGATCGTATCAGCTACACCATCAATATGGAAAACGTCGGACTGACCGGCAAAAAAGTCAGTCTTACAGAGTCACTCGGTGACATCCTGCAGTATGCTCAAGTCATTGACATGGGCGGTGGTACCTTCAATCAAGCTACCAAGGAGTTGATATGGCCAGAAGTCGAAGTCGCACCAAAGATGAAGCAGACACGCACATTCGTCATTCGCGTACTCAAAACAATTCCAACTACCAATACCGGTACAAGTGATGCCTCGTCATTTGACTGTCACATGACGAATACTTTCGGCAACTCAGTCGACATCACAATTGCCTGCCCTCCTGAGAAAGTTATCGTTGAACAAGCGGTCTCAGAGTTACCGACGACCGGGCCTGGTGAAAATATGGCATTCGCCGTCATACTCTTCGCAGTCGTCGTCTACTTCTACGCTCGCTCCCGTCAGCTCGGTAAAGAAGTCCGTCTCATTCGTCGTGATGTGACTCTAGGTGTAATTTAGTAAGAATAAAGGTGGGGATTTATGGCAGAACGACTAATCAACAACTCTGGTGAACATATCAATAGTGAGACATTAGAACACACAAGCAAAGCCGAGCGAGAGCGCCTCGCTTCCGAACGTGGGCGCAATGCTGAAAAGGGACACCGGGCAAATGCCGAACAGGCGAAGTACGAAGCGCTTGAAGCCATCAATAAAACCGAAAAGGAAAAGAAGGAAGTCCACCAAGAGTCTTCCCCTGCTGAAAAACGTAGTCATCATCGCACCAATAATACTAAAGCTGCACGCAACGCTAACTTTAAACGCGAAATGAAACATGTTCAGTCCCAAATGTCAGTACCAAGCCGTGCATTTAGTAAACTAATCCATGTTGCTCCTGTCGAAAGAGCCAGTGAAGCAATCGGCGCTACCATCGCCCGTCCAAATGCCATCCTACTAGGATCGTTCTTTGCTGCACTTGCAACGCTAGGACTATACCTCTGGGCTCGCCATGACGGCTATCCTCTCTCAGGATTTGAAACCATTGGGGCTTTCATACTCGGATGGCTCATCGGTATCATCGTTGACTTTACTCGTATCATGATCACCGGCAAACGATAAATCTCCTTGATCACCCCTGCGATTTATACAGCTTAACGAATCTTGAGCGTCACTCCATCATTACTCGACTGCTCGTTGCCACGTATATGCAAACGATCTTCTGTATCTTCCGATACAGGTGAAGGTGTTTGAGATTTAGATGGAACCAATGGCGCTGAAGGCGCTTTTTGCCGTACCACATCTGGAGTAATCGGTGGAGCTAGAGAACGTACTACCGGCGGCTGCGAGGCACCAAGTTGCTGCCGCTTCGCGAGCCAATCATCGAGGAATGATGAACCTGATGACCCTGGCGACTTCGGTGCACTAGAACTAGTCGTTGCTGTTGGCTGGGAGCTAGCATTAGCACGACCCCGTAGGTCTTCGAGTCGTTGCTTTTTCTCTTTTTCGGCAGCTCCTAGGCGGTCGAAAATCTCTTTCTCAACCATCCCACGAGGACGTCCATACTTGGCCGCAGAGAGACGCTTGAGCGCATCAGTTAGTTGCATGTTCGGCTCACCCATTGGTGCAATCCAAGACATGCTAAATGGTGCTGAAGGTACGTTATTGATCATTACGCTGGTGATCGACTGATGGTTTGGCATCTTTGTCAGATCCTCCGTATCGAATGTTGGTGTGAACTTCTTAACTAATATTTCTGCGTCTGTGATACCGATACGCCCCGCCACAACCGTACCGACGTTACCGATGATTGCCTCACGAATCTTATCTGTCAGTTGCGTCATGAACTGGTTACCCAGAACAAGATTAAGGCGATACTTTCGTGCCTCAGAAAGGATAGACTCAAAGCTATCGGTCGCGAAATTCTGAAACTCATCGACAAACAACGAGAAGTCCTCACGCTGCTCTTCCAGCACATTCGCACGACCCATGGCAGCAGCTTGGAATTTCATCACGAAGATGATACCAAGTAACTTCGAATTGAGTTCACCCATCTTACCCTTTGATAGATTCACCAGCAAAATTTTCTTGTTGTCCATGATGTCTCGGAGGTTGAAGCCACTCTTCGTCTGACCGATGATATTACGCATGGCATCGTTACTAATAAACGGACCAAATTTCGAGACTACCCACGAGATGACCTCACCCGCTTCGTTGGATCGTTGCGAGGCAGGAAATTCCTTCGTCCAGAAATCTAATACTGTCTGATCAGTCACATACTTCAGCTTACTCTTCATAAACTCCTGGTCGATCAACAGCTTTGGAATGTCAATAAATGTACCGCCCGCAGGATCGGACATGAGGAGCAGCGCACAGTTACGGAAAATATGCTCAAGGCGTGGGCCAACGATACCCGTGTGTCCCGGGTCATAGAGTCCGTATAGCATATTGATAGACTCTTGCACTAAGAAGTCCTTTTGGTCAGGATGATCAAACTCAAACATATTAAGTCCGATCGGATTCTCCATATCACCAGGATTGAAGTAAATAACATCCTCAACGCGCTCTTTTGGTACCTGACCGAGTAAATGCTCCACCGAGTCGCCATGCGGATCGACGAAAGCGAAGCCACGACCATCCATCATATCCTGGTACGCTAGGTTTTCGAGCAGAACTGACTTACCCGTACCCGTCTGTCCGATGATATATGTATGACGTCGGCGATCATTCGTCCCGAGTCTGATTGGCTTCTTCACGCCACGAAATTCGTTATAGCCTAGCAGCACTCCCTCTTCCATAACTTCGGTCGGGCCATCGACTTGCTTACTCTGCTGTCGTTGTACTTGCGATGTTGGAATACTCTTTTGATCTGGTAGATGGAAGAGTGTCGCTAGCTCAACAGTGTTGAGCACGTTCTCTGTAACACTCTGCGGGAAAAAGCGAAAAATATACGCCGTGACAAGCTCTTCGATATTTTTCGAGAGTGCAAATTTGAAACCATTGTTTGACGGAGAATCAAACAGCGAAAAAGCCGACACGACGTTGGACATCAATGCCTGTGACCGAGCAGCGGTATTAGATGAAACAACGACGCGAATCAATGTTTCATAGCCAGGATAACGTGTCTTATCTTCGATTGCCTCCACCTTCTGCTTTTCAAGTGTAGTCAGCTGCTTGTCCTCGGGCTTATCTTTCGCATCACCACTTTCCGGCGGTCTCCAAAGAGCTTCCATGACATCCTTTGGTGCAAGTACGCCAGCCAGACCGGTCTTTTTGCCCTTGTCCTTCGTGATTCGCTCCGCTTCGCCAATTGAACGCTTCACCCATCCCTCTCCAGCTGGACGCAGAAGGATTTGAATACCGATACCGTCTTCTCTGCCCGCTGAGGAAAGAGCATTCAATAGTGCCCGCGAGGCATCACGCTTCGACTCCTGATATGTTGCGATTGGATAGTATGCTTCCTTCTTGAGGGTAAATTCACCACCGATAGTACCACTAATCTTGCCGACCTCGCTAAAGATGTTATGTTCTTCGACCTCCTCAAGCCTAGCCGATGGGTATGCTGCAGCGATCGCCTGCTTCACAATGTCTACGAGCACAATCGGAACTACTGCATAGTAATATACCAGTCCATCACGAGCAACGATCTCAAATGAGATATGACGCTGTCCGTAAATCTTCGCTTTGAATCCTTTTGTTGCCGTGCTAGCAATTACGTTATACATCACCTCGGCCTGCGACAGGATTTCTTCCGTCAAGTCGCGTTGGTCACGCCCGCCACCATCTATATCATCACTTTCTGGAGGAAGATGGATGATCATCGGTACCATCTTTAGCCCACGTTCATAATTCTTCGCTTCACGAAGTGTCTTCTGATATTGGCTATAGATAAAAAAGCCCGCACCAACAAGTAGCGCTGCGACTCCCACTACGCCTACTACGAGACCCCCTTCCATGCCTCGCCCCTAGGATGAGCTCCCCAGCTCCTTACCATACCGCTTCTTGAGATAGTCGGCCTGTAGTCTCCCTACCTCTCGCTCTTGTCTGTATGGATCCTGTTTTGTCGTTGAGATGATTTGCTTCGCTTTATCTACCCATTCCTTCTCGATAAGATCTTCGTCAGCGGCTGCTGACGGATTGTCATCTACAGCCGTAATCCTCGCAACTGCCTGGGTCGCAGATACGATGGGTGCCGCTATCTGTGCAGTTTGAATTGGCGCGGCTACAGTCGTGGCATTATGTAACTCTTGCCCTTGTTCCGGGGAGCGCGTAGGACGCTCAGGTGTTGACTCGTATTGAGCCTGGCCAACTTCAGGAGAAATTGGCGTGAATTCAATCGGGGTTGGAAGCTGATCAGCTGAGCTTTCGGGAGATTTCGGTTCCATATCTGTAATTATAGCATAATCGATTCAGAATATTTATTCTCTACCGCGACCTTTTTTCGACATAAAACAATCCGATACACACAAAAATGGTCACCAGTAATAACTCTGCCATACCTGCCCTACCGACAGAGCCCATGCCAATCAGCATTACCGGCCCAAGTGCTACAACTGAAGCGATATAGTATGCCCGTCTCCATGATAGCTGTCCTATCGGTTTACGTGTTCTAACAGATGATGATATTTTAACAACTATCCTATTCATAATGACGACAACACTGGTGAGGAGTCCAGTAAGCGAAATATACAACAAAAAAAAGACGGCCAAAATGCCGACTGGTCCTGCACTAGAAGGTGAAGTTGTATTTAAAACAAGAAAAAGCAGCACTACTGCTGCCACTGTGATACTACCAATCACCTTGCTTATCATATCTATACTATATCATTTTTTCAAGAGAGCCTGAGCGATAAGTCTATACGTTACGGTTGCGACAACCGCCGCTGTAAACAAATAATAGGGCGCGTGCTTCCATAACAACCTATCGCTCGAGGCGACTGACCGCTCCAGCAGTTGCTGGGGCATCCACTTGCACTGAATGTTCCTCATATGCACTGAGTAGTTACGCTGCTATCTTTTGAAAGGATATCAAGGTTTAACTCAGTGCATAGGTACTGATTCTATGCGCGCTCAACGCTTTTGGCGGAGCATCGATACCATCATCAATTTCGCATAAGTATTAAAGGTGCGTATGCATACAAGATGTATGTATATTGTTGTTTACCCATACTGTGATGATATCGATTGTACGTCAAAGGTGCGGATCGTACAGTCAGTTATAATTGTTAATGTGTTTTTTTGCTTTTTGTGTTTGTAAAAGCTTGTCTTAACATTAGCACAAGTAGCATGTTTGGTCAATACATACTGATGTATTTTATAGAGGTTATGTTAACAACATTAAAATTGTATCTGTTAATATATATCTAATATATTTATTATTGAGTTGTTATATTAGCTACAAACTATTTATGCAGCTTACTATTATCACTCTAGCTTCATTATTTTGGTGGTACTTAAACCTACGCAATGATAATAACCATAAGTACAACCTACGCCAATTCACTCAACTGCAGAAACGAGCATCAAATGTGTCCCATGCTCACATCACAAACATCTTTCATGACATAGGACATAAAACCATGTACATAATTTGCTATGCTGACGAAACTGCTATGTTGTATAAAGTTATCTCGCATCGTATACACACCAAGTAGTCATAGCACCCCCAGCAGCATCCACGTGCCTACCCAGCGATATTATTCCGGTAACAACCTAAGCCTAAGCCGACTGCAAAATCGCTTAACAAAATAGTAACGCTCTGCGTAGCCCATCACATTATGTTGCTCCCTAGTTTCTCGTTGGCCCGCTGCCGAATGTATTGTCATACCGTGGACAAATACGTTCGGCAGCCATGAGAAAGTTAGTTAACCTGGAAAAACAAAGCGACCTAAACCCCCAATTCTCCATGCCTTTATATACAAAAATCAAGCATGTCAGACTCAATATACAGCCGATTATATTCATGACATAGGCCGTTCATTGTGTCTGCTGTCGCCCACTTTATGGGTATAGACACTATATGTAGCGGCCAACAAAGCATCGAAAACATATGCCATTTTTTATACAAATAATTTTGAAAAATAGTATTGACTTAAGCGTTTTTAAGCCCTATTATAGGGGTAGTTCTTGAATAAAAAAGTTATCCAGGAGCCAAAAACAAAAAGAATTCAAAAAACTCCACATAAAACAACCGTTCCTCGCAGGCGGTTGTTTTTTTATGCAGCATTTTGAAATTGAAGACAATAAAAAATCACCCTATAGGGTGATTTTTGAGATCATCTTGGTGGAGCTGGCGGGTACTGCCCCCGCGTCCAAACGGTAACTGATTATTCGTCTACAGGCATAGTTCGTTTCAATTATTTTATCACCTGCGAAGCTAAAGAATCAAACAAAGATGCTCTGCGTAGTGAATCGTGAAAGTAATTCGAATACATACGTCACGATAACATTCATATTCTAGCCTTCTGATATAGCGCATTCACCCATAGTAGGCGTCTGGGTAAATACGACCGCCAAATACTAGGCAGTTTGTAGTGCGAGCGCGCGAGGAGTAAAAAGCTCTTTAGCGTATGCTACAGCACTTTGCAATTTAGTTGTTGCAATTAAAAATACTGATTACGTCAGTGATACGACCTGCAAAATAATCTGTTAAATTCCATCTGTCGAAAGCTATATCAGCCCCATGACATGAACTCTGTTACTATAACATAGATCGCATATAAAGGACAGGTGTTACGAGCTATGATTTTACCACACGCGCAAGTTGCGAGTGTCTGCTCTGCCATGTCTTGTCGGATCTTTAAGTTCCGCTTTTTGCGGCTTGAGTGGTGTCAAAAACGAGGCTTACCTACTGTCGAAATCGTTGACATTAAGTGACAAGAATCTATCGATGAAGCAAAAAAGAGTACATGGTAAGCACTGTTAAAAAGTCTCTGCTTAATTTTCTTCAAAGAGAATCATCGAATATACATGTTGCTTGATTTCGTGCTGATAGCAATTATGTGTCCTGGCTCTTGCGAACATTGTGATGCACATGCCTTCAGCTGTCAGAAGTCTCCGCTCGAGTCACTCCTATGTCATATAAAGTTCCTCATGAATATCAATCACATGTCAAAGCGTAAACTATTCATTCATTATTCGATGTTGTACAAACAACGAATTGAAGTATAGAAATTTATCTTTGAAAGTTAAAAGCACAAGAATTAAGATACGTAAGTGGTAATAATCACAACGGTAACTTATCCTCGCGCGGCCTAAAGAGCTTCATTATCTCTTTCTGACGATAGCTCATATGAACTCCCCAGAAAATACATCCACATTACATCACCTGCTATTTCAAGCCTATTAAAATTGTTCGTACTGTCGCCGATTTGGACACCCAAAAAGGGACCACATCGCAACATATTTCTAAAACCTTTCAGCATCACCTCGCTACCTCTTGAAATAAAGGGTAGTTTTGTGGTACAATTGTCGACGAGTAACGTTCAACGAAAACGTCACACTCAAATAAAGGAGATCTAACATCAGTCAATCTGTTCGTATCAACGAAGCAATTCGTTCATCAGAGCTACGCGTTATCGGGCCAAGCGGGGAACAACTCGGCATCCTCCCCCGAAATGAAGCACTGAAAGTTGCCGAAGATGCAGGGGTTGATCTTGTCGAAATCTCACCAAACGCCGATCCACCTGTAGCAAAAGTTGTCGACTGGGGTAAATACCAATACCAGAAGATGAAAGAGCAACAAAAAAGTCGAGCTAAGAGCAAACAAGTTGAACTTAAGCAAATGCGCTTTGGTCTCAAGATTGGAAGTGGCGACCTCGATATTAAACTACGAAAAATTCGAGGTTTCCTATCGGAAGGTCACAAGGTGAGAATCCAAATATTTTATCGCGGTCGCGAGATGGCGCATAAAGAACTTGGATACGATCTGATTGATCGAATAGTCTCCCTTCTCGAAGATGATGCAATCGTTGAACAAAAACCTCAAATGGCAGGACGCAATTTGAGTATCACAATAAGGAGTAAATAATGCCAAAGCTAAAGACACACAAAGGTACTGCGAAGCGTGTAAAGATCACGGGCAGCGGAAAAATCACAAGGCAGCGCGCCTCTGGTGGCCACCTTCTCTCACATAAGAGCAAGAGCCGCAAACGAGCCATCAATACAACCGGTGTAGTGATCGGTTCGATGGCAAAGAACATTAAACGAGCATTAGGAGTCTAATCATGCGAGTCAAACGAGGCGTTCCAGGACGCGCTAAACACAAGAAAATTCTCAAAGCTGCTAAAGGCATGCAGCATAACCGCACCCGTAGCTATCGTCTTGCGAAGCAGGGTGTTATCCGTGCGCTTATGTATGCATATCGTGACCGCCGTAATCGCAAACGCGATCTGCGTAGTCTTTGGATTACCCGTATCAATGCAGCTGCCCGCGAAAACGGTACTACTTACGGTAAACTAATCGCTAGCCTTAAGAGGACCGGTATCGAACTCGACCGCAAGATTCTCGCTGAACTTGCAGCAAAAGAACCAAAAGCTTTCACTGCAATTGTCAAAAGCGCCAAATAGTCGAAATCCTATCGAAATAGAAAAACCACCCCATAACAGGTGGTTTTTCTATAACAGCCCATCGGTAAGCCGGGTTCTGTCGTGGACGATCATCTATCTAGTCTCATCATTGCTGATAAGATCGAGCGGTTATCGACCCGCGGACGGACCATCCTTTGATGCGGATCTCCTTGCAGCTGGCAGGGTTTACCTCCTTCGTATGTCGCCATACGCCGCTGTGAGCTCTTACCTCACTCATTTCACCCTTGCCCTTTGAAAGGCGGTATTGTTTCTGTGGCACTTTCCCTAGGGTCGCCCCTGGTCGTCGTTAACGACTGCCATGTCCTATGCTGCCCGGACTTTCCTCTCGCGCTTTTGAAGGCGCCAGCGATCGCCTAATGAGCTGTCTCTCTATTGTACCCTATAATCCTCGTGTGCATCGAGAATTTTATTCACCATACCGTCGGCAAGTTGATTGAATTCACGACGCACGTGCGTAAAGGTCACTTTATCGAACTCTGCTGCAAGTTCTTTGATGCGTTCGTAAATTGGCCATAGCTCACGATTCTTGATCTTGTAGATACCGTTCAATTGATTTACAGCCAAGAGACTATCCATGCGGAAGTCCACCTCTTTCGCTCCCATCTCTAGCGCCTTCTCAAGACCAAGTCGTATGCCATGATATTCCGCCTGATTGTTCGTCGTAATACCAAGGTACATGCCGCCTTGGTGTAAGACATCTTCGTGCTCATTCAAAATAACAAAGCCCGAGGCGGATGGACCCGGATTACCCCGTGACCCACCGTCAGAGTAGGCAATCACCTTCGCCTCTTTCACATCTTCTGGCGACACTGGTAGGCTGACAAGTTCTTCTTTTTCCGTCATGGTCACCTCTTGTTGCGAAATACCAAGCAGCAGCTTGGATGACTCCGTAAGCTCGTCCTGATGAATTTCACGTATATTACTCCATTGGTAATGATCATAATTTTGACTGAGATCTACTTTATTACCGTTTGCTCCAAGGCTTACGATATAAAGCAAGAATGTGTACTGGGTACCATGATCATCATGATCTATATAGGTGATGACATCAAATAACTGCGCCTTACGAACAACCAATCCGGTATCATCTTTTACGTACCGCGAAAGGGCGTCTTCCGGCTGCTCGCCATAGCCAATCTTTCCACCTGGTAGCTCATATCTGCCTAAAATAGACGAGCGTCCGTTGGCTCGCCTGACGAGAAGTGTTTTGTCTTCTTTACGAATGATAGCTCGAACGGAAATAAGTTGTTTCATATAGTGTGTATTATATCAGTAAACAAAAAATGCCCCTCCAGATAATAGCCGATGATATATCCCCGCGTAAATGCAAGGTGGGTGTCTCTGCTCCACTACCACGGTAATAAAGCGTCTGACTCCCATATCGAAATTCGTTAGAAAATCATGTAGCTACTGTCCTTTGGGACACTACTTATTATACGCTCCTCATTCAGCCGATTCCATAGATTGTAGCAAGAATACCAAGCAAGAAATTGATAGCATTTTGCATAAAATAACCGATCGCACTACTTGCTAGCATGACAATTACAAACACAAAGATGATGCCAAATTGCTCAATCGCCTCCATAGCTCGACGCACGAAGTCCGGCGCCAACGCATACAACACCCGAGAACCATCAAGTGGTGGAATTGGTATGATATTGAATACAAAGAAGCCTAGGTTGACGGTAGTCGCCGTGTAAAATAATAGTCCGATAATATCGCCACTTGGCGACGGATTGCCTAGCAGCGTCCAAATGCCAAATGCAACAAATGCCAAGACAAGATTCGTTAACGGACCGGCGACTGCTACTAGCGCTGCACCTAATTCATCATATTTTAGGCGTGCTGGATTAAACGGCACAGGCTTCGCTCCGCCAAATATCGGTCCTCCTAGTAACACCAATACTATTGGCAGGATAATCGTTAAGAACGGATCGATGTGATGGATAGGGTTAAAGGTAAGTCGTCCCTGAGCTTTCGCCGTGTCGTCGCCGAGCCAATAGGCCACATAGCCGTGCATTACCTCATGGAATGTCATTGAAATGAGAATAACCCCAAGAACCACACCTAGATATAAAACAATGTCTATCATATTCACTCTTCATTATAGCAACTCAGAGCGAGTGGTCACCTATTGACTTATTCTCTATTTTTCGATACAATAGTTCAGATTGTAAAAACTAAGCGAGACAAGAGGAAATGGCAGCACGCTGTGATCTAACCGGTAAAGGTAAGCAATTTGGCAACAATGTTAGCTTTTCTTTGCGTCGCACTAAACGCGTCTTCAAGCCAAACCTACAGAAGAAGACCTTCGTAGTTGACGGCCGCAAAGTAACAATGAACCTTTCTACTCAGGCGATTCGTACGCTAAAGAAAAAAGGTATCCTCACAAATCAATCCCTAGCATCCAAACAGCAATAAATCCCCGCCAAGCAGCGGGGATTTATTTACCTAATCATCCCGTTCAGTCTATGAACGGGTAACCTCACAAATCGTCAGCACCTGTGGCAATGATGCCGCTGATTTTACCTTCAACTTCGCTGTTGTTTCGATCGGCGCACCAAGCTCAGTCGCGAATACACTTAACTCTTCCTGTGGGACTTCATACTTTAACGCATCATCCTTGTAATGGATTGGAATGACCGCCTTGGCTTCAATCTGACGCGTGAGTGCAGCAGCATTCGTAGGATCAAGTGTATAGCCGCCGCCAACAGGAATAATTAATACATCAACAAGGCCCAGGCCTTCTAATTGTTCTTCTTCAAGCTTATCAGCGATATTTCCCAGGAGCGCAATGCGCACATCACCTACTTCGATACGGTAGATAGTGGCCTTCTTCCCCTGATCAGGCGTATCAATATGTCGCACCGCCGGCACACCATGTATTGAAAGGTCGGCTACTTCATATTCGCCAGGTCCCTCAACCGTCAATCGTGTTCCTTTTGAATCCACCAGGAGCCGCTCTTCGGTACCAAGCTGAACCGCCCCCTTGACAGAGATATCTTTCAATCCAGCCAATGATAACTTAGGATCAACCACAAGAATTGCCTTCTTGGTAGTAATTACGACGCTATTACCGCCTTTGTATTCAATATCAAACATTATTCCTCCTTATTTCAGCCGTTCTAGAACATTTTCTTCATCACGCACCACGACATGCTTACTCACGAGTATTTGCGTGATAAATTTATCACGAATGCTGAGTCGATAGTAAAACTCATCATACGACATGATGCTGTAGTTTAGTTCCCTACCTTCTTTTTTCTCTATCTGTGCGATAAACTTCTTGATTTTAGTGGGTGACGGATTACCAACAACTAGGAAATCCACTTCGCCTGTCGAATCGGGGACGAGTACACCCGAAAGTATTGCGAGCTTGACACTACCAACTTCGTCGAGCTTAGTTTGCCAATCAAGACTTGATGGTGTGGTCTCGGCAGCCTGTTGCATCGACACATCGTCAGCAAATATAGCACGAAGTGGAACGTAATACTCGTAGCGCTGATCGACTTCATAGTACAACTTATTGTCTGCCGTGTCACTCTTGATAATACCGACTGCCAACATATTCGATAATTCACGTCGTACAGAATTTATCTGCTCTTCGATCAGACGTGTGATTTCTCGTACATAAAAAGACTTGCCGGGATTATTCAAAAAAAGGTGAAGCAGCTTCACTCGTGTCTTTGAACCAAATAATGCGTCAATCATATATAGCCTAATCAACTTCCTTGCTCTTATCTTATATTAGCACACTTTTCATTCAGCCACGACGCGGCTGAATACATAGTCAACGACCTCTGATAAATCAAGCCATTCTATCCATGGATTCGCTCGAAACCACGTAAGTTGACGCTTGGCGAGATGACAATCAAGTGTTGTGAATTTTTCTTTTATTTCTGTGAGTGACCGCTCACCATCCAGATAGGAACATACCAATGGATAGATATTACCTGTCATTGCCTCAGTATCCCAGCCATATTTTTTGCCCAATATAGTCGCTTCTTCAACAACACCATGCTCAAATAAGTGTTCAGTGCGCGTAGCTATCCGATCATTTAATATACTTTTTTCTGTAGCTATTCCTACAATAATAGTGTCTTTTGTTGGCGTCCTATTTCTCTTATGGTTTATACTTCTTTGTTCAATAGCACGAATAACGTAACGTTTGTTATTTCTATTCTCCGGCAATGGTATGTTGTTTTTTAAGCAATAGGTGTGGAGCTCTTCGAGACTCATACGTTCCAAAGTGTTACGCTGTCTGTCACTCACCTTCGCACCAAACTGATAGTCAAAGATAACGCCGTCAGTATAGAGACCAGTCCCTCCTACGAGAAGCGGGACTTTACCACGTCCACTGATTTCTTCGATCTTAACACGGGCATATCTCTGAAAGTCGGCAGCCGTAAATACTTCACCTGGCGTCACTAGATCAATTCCCCAATGTGGTACACGCGCCTGCTCATTAGTGGTCGGCTTGGCGGTGCCTATATCCATCCCTTGATACACTGTACGAGAGTCGGCGCAGATGATCTCCCCACCTATCTTCTCAGCAATCTGAATCGCTGCATTGGTTTTGCCACTTGCAGTAGGGCCAACAATGACAATCAAAGGCTTTTCGGTCGCCATCTCAATTCCTCAAAATTGTCTACCAGATGGTTTGTACAGCTAACGCCTTCAACCTCAAGGAACTGCGCCTGAACCTCGCGACCGCCATGAAAACCGGATGCTAGGCCACCAAAACGATTTACAAGCCGGTGCCAAGGTAGCATCTCATCGCCGTAATGAGCAATACCGCCGACAACTCGACTGGCATAGGAACTACCTGCATAGGCCGCCAAGTCGCCATAGGTCGTAACCTGACCCTTAGGTACCTGAGCCATCAATTGCTCTATTCGTGCTCGAAAATTAGCATCAATCATCAACTATTCCTACAGGTTTTGGAGGTACTCAGCCAGTTGCTCAAGCGCCACTTTTTCTTCGCCACCCTGTGAGCGAACACTCACTTCGCCTGCCTCTTTGTCCTTAGGACCAACAATCAGTTGCACAGGAATCTTTGCGGCAGTCGCTTCGCGGATTTTCTTTCCCAAGCTTTCGTTGCGATAATCTGTTGTGAATCGTACTTCGTTGTATTTTATCGGATTCATCAAAACGACTCCTGACAAAATTGTTGTAATTTTATTAACGTAGTCGTTGACTGTATCGTTAATAGTCAAGATACGTACCTGTTCTGGCGCTACCCATAACGGGAACCAACCGGCAGTGTGCTCGATGAAAACACTCAGAAAACGCTCAATTGATCCAAGCATTGAACAATGGATCATTACTGGTCGTTGCTTGCTGCCATCCTCGGCTGCATATTCGAGTCCGAAACGATCAGGCTGTACAAAGTCCAGCTGCACTGTCGCAACTTGATGTTCGCGGCCGATTGCATCAGTAGCCATGAAATCAATCTTCGGGCCATAAAATGCCGCTTCACCTGTCTGCTCAAAGTAATCGAGCTCGTTCTTCTCAACAGCTAACTTTAGCTGGCGTTGTGCAGATTCCCAGAGACTTATGTCACCAAGATATCCATCTCCATCATCTCGATAACTTAGACGCACGCGCAATTTCATACCAACCGTCTCATATAATGATCGAGCACTTGCGAGCAGTCGATTGATTTCCTCTTCAATCTGGTCATAGCGACAAAAGACATGGCTATCGTCTTGCGTCAGCGACCGAACGCGGTTAAGTCCACCAAGTTCACCGGTCTTTTCATCACGGTAATCGGTCGTCGTTTCGAGATAGCGTACTGGCATATCACGATAGCTTCGTGGCTGAGAAGCAAAAATCTGCGTATGATGCGGGCAGTTCATCGGCTTAAGTGCCATCCTGTCATCAGTTTCCTGACTAGTCACGAGGAATAATTCATTACCAAACTTTGCCCAGTGACCTGATGTCTCATATAGTGACGTCTTGGTGATATTCGGCGTCCATACCTTCATGAATCCTTGTGCCTCACGCAACTGATTTGAAAGTTGAGCCACCTTATCCCTGAGAATAGTCCCCCGAGGCGTAAAGAGTGGCAAGCCAGCACCAACCAGTGGCGACATAGTATAGAGATCAAGCTCCTTGCCCAACTTACGATGATCGCGTAAGCGTGCTTGCTCAAGTCGCTCCAGGTACATATCAAGGTCTTCTTGTGCTACAAAAGCCACACCATAGAGTCGCTGCATCTGGGGGTTTTTTTCATTACCACGCCAATACGCACCAGCAACACGCATCAGCTTGAATGCCCCCACCTCTTTCGTATTTATCACATGCGGGCCACGACAAAGATCTACGAAATCGCCGTTCTTATAAAATCCAACCTCCTCGACAGCTGCGTCACCTTCGGCAATCGTACCGAGCTCATCAGCATTGAGGTCTTTTGCCACAGTGGTGCCACTGCGCTTGAGGTCATTGAGTAGCTCTTCTTTGTATGATTGTCCGTTCTCCTGAGCCCAAGCAATCGCTTTATCTACCGGCATAGTGAAATGCTCAAACGGCTGACCTTGAGCGATGATTTTCCTCATCTCCTTCTCGATCTTGCCAAACTCTTGCTCACTGATCTTGGTTTCTCCGAGATCGATATCGTAATAAAAGCCGTCCTCCACTACAGGACCGATGCCGAATTTTGCTTCCGGCCACAAATGTCGCACCGCCGCTGCAGTGATATGTGCGAGACTGTGGCGCATTGCGTGTAATTGCTCGTTGTCCATGATTACTCCTTTCGTTTATAAAAATAAAAACATGCGATGGATAGACTCATAATAATAAATCCATATATCGCATGTCTCGGACCCCGAATTCTTCAAGGGTGGTTCCACCGGACTTCCTTTTCTTCAGAAAAGGCACTTATGAAGCAACGTTTCGTACATCGCTACGCCCACGGAATTCCGCAGCTGGTTAGACTGCATCATCATTCGATATTAATAATAGCGCCTCACCTCAATTATTGCAACAGAGGGGTTAATCTGGTAAAATAAGACAGTTACGCGGGCGATTAGCTCAGCTGGCTAGAGCGCTTCATTGACGTTGAAGAGGTCGGGGATTCGAATTCCTCATCGCCCACCATACCGCATACCCAACGACTCCATCAGGGGTCGTTTTTTATTCCCCAGTTTTACCCATTTCGCCGAGAGTTTTCCACGTATGGATATTCACTAATTTCCATATGAATATGTGTACTGTGATATATATCGATATATAGTGTTCCATTGACATATATATAAGCTTATGCTAATATATAATCATGAGTAACACTTCACTCGTCCACCACAAGAAGCCGTCAAAGCTCGAAGAGTTCAAACTTGGTTTCGAATACAATCGCACTCTCAAAGAAGAGCGTAAACTAACCCAACGGCGTACATACGACGTTTCGTAGCATACGTCAACGTGTACTGCTCTCTATGAAATACCTGCACTGTGGGAGGGAGGATGCTCTTTTAATGCTTAACCTAGTCAGAACAGCTGGAGTCGATTATAGCTTTTTAGTGGGAGGGGTGGCAGTCGCTTTATCAGTTACCTCAAATACGTCCATGTATTTGCCTAGGAATAACCGCGTCTGTGAGTAGAAGGCAGAAATGGCACTATAGCATATAGCCGTCACTGGCATTAGTACCCACTGGGCAACCATGAGAAAATTTCTGTGTCGCTTGTAGCGTGCTGGACGTGGCGGCAGCATGCGGAACGATAGAAATACCATCACGATAAGTCCAATCATAGCTACCCGCTGCAATACGCCAAGTACCTCTGGCAGTTGGTTAGCAGCGACGCTACGTAACGCTTCACCATTCACGAACAGTGGCACCCACCCGCCAAACGTCACCAAAAATGGAATACAAGCTAACGTGACATGGCCATCAATCAGTCGCACCAAGCGCGCAAGCCCAGCAAAAAATGGCACCTCACGGTGGCGTGAGAAGATACGCACCGCCACGTACGGCACATCTGATGCACCATACGCCCATCGACGTAGCTGGCCAAACTGCGCCTTTAATGTCTTGACGTAAGTGTCTGAGAGCACGGCATCCTGATAGATCGGCACAAACAACGGTATAACATCATATTCGCCGTTGAAATAGAAATAGCTCCGCCAATACTGATGTCCATCCTCAACAATCGTACGCTTACTCCAGAAATCCATACCAACAAGCGCACTGAGTGGCTGAGAATGGGATGCGAAGTTACGGAGTGCATGCGGGCGCATTGCACTGATGATATTCCAAAATGAGTTGCCTGTAGCCACCACACGCATCGGCGCCGGCACATCCCAAATATTATTGAGGAATAATGACACCGGCTGGAATGACAGATGATGACGATTATCGTGAATGATAAATTCATACGTCAAATAATCGAAATACGTCTTATGTGGATGATTGTCACTATCCAGTGTCGTGACGATGACATTGTCATGGGCGATTCTCTCTTTGTCGATCCATTCACGTAGATAGTGGCCTGCCCAGGTTATATTAGCACCTTTGCCCTTTACCTCGCCCTCGATATTCGCAGGATGCTTGGTAATGAAGAAATGAGGCAATTCTGAGGCGAATTTCTTCTGAAGTTTCTTAGCTCTGTCTTCAATCAACACGCCACCCCGCTCCTCGTAAGTCAGGATGACAATTAGACGTGACTTCTCATAGGTGGTGTCGATGACCGATCGCAGCGTCTCCTCAAGGATTTCCAGTGACTCATTGTATGTCGCGATGATTAGCGCGTTATATATCTCTGATGGTTTTGGATAATGTTGGGGGTTTGATGCAACAAGAGCAAGATTCTCGTAACGCGCTGTCTGAAAATAATCATGTTTGCGCTTCGCCGACACTGAGAGTCGTTGCCATGATTCCTCGGGTCGCTCAAGTTCCGTGAGCCATTCATGCCAATGAATACTACCCGCCTTTCCGACACGATGATGACCACGAAGCATGTGAATTGCCGTCCCTACAGCCTTTACTAGCAGGGTCATGACGATCAATAACAGATATATCGCCGTCAGTACGGGACTGACGATCGAAAGAACAAGTAAAAGGACGATAGCGCCATAACTCAGTAGCGCCGGTACCATTTCGAAGAATCGATATAACCTTGTACGTCGGCCGACTGGAATTTCAAGATCATTCATAGAAGGCCGTTATGAAAGGTATGCAATTCCTAAAACTGCCCGCGTAATGAAGAAAAGGATCACAAGGAGAATGATCGTAAGAAAGCCCAACCCTACGCCGAGTGAGCGAATACCACGCTCTTTAAGCTTCAACATCAACATGATGTGGGATACCGCTACGACCACGGCGAAGACAATAAATGTTAGGAGATAGTACCATTTGTTGCGGTAGAGATGTGTATCACCGAAAGCACTATACCGAGTAGCAATTTGCTGCTCGGTCGGGCCTAGAGAAAGTGCGACATACAGCACGTAAATGATAGCAATCACAATAATAACGATACTTAAGCCAAGTAATCGCTTGTCTTTGAATAGATCCTGTAATGAATTGAGAAATTGCTTTTTCATGATATTTATAAAACGATATGGAGCCGCTGACCGGATTTGAACCGATGACCTACGCTTTACGAAAGCGCCGCTCTACCAGCTGAGCTACAGCGGCAAGGTAGATCTTCCCTATTATAACCCAAGGAATACCGCGTCACAACACTAGTAAGGGAGTTGCGCCCAGAAGGATTTTTTGTTATGATACGTGGAGTCAAAACGACGCTGTGCGCTCGTAGTGAAGCTGGTCCATCACGCCTCCCTGTCACGGAGGAGATAGCCGGTTCGAATCCGGTCGGGCGCGCCATACAAAACATCTCACTCTTGCGGTGGGGTTTTTTGTATCTCGATTTTAAACGTATACGTAACGAGTAGTATATGTGTCATCTGCTCTACGCAACCAATGTCTCTTTCATTCGAGCAGCCACAAAGTTCCAATCAACAACATTCCACCAGGCATTGATGTAATCATCTCGTTTGTTCTTGTAGTCAAGATAATACGCATGTTCCCATACGTCGAGTCCTAACAGTGGTTCTTCAAATCCTTGCATGATTGGCGTGTCCTGGTTGGCAGTCGTGATAATACTCATATCAGGCTGTAGCCACGTCCAGCCACTCCCAAAGATGGTGAGTGATTTTGTCATAAATTCATCCACGAAACCCTGGAAGCTTCCGTACTTCTCGGTGAGCTTTTCCGCCAGCTCACCTGTCGGCTCGCCACCACCATCTGGTGACATCCATTGCCAAAAGAGGCTATGATTGTAATGACCACCACCCTGGTTACGGATTGCCGTCTGTACCTCGGTCGGCAGACTATTGAGATTACTCAGAATACTCTCGAGTGACCGTTCTTGCAGTGCTGGAGCTTGGTCAAGTGCCGCGTTGAGCTTATCAACGTAAGCTTGATGGTGCTTGCTGTGATGCAATTCCATGATCGTCCCACTAATATAACTGCCAAACGCGTCATACTCGTAGCTAAGTTTAGGTAGTGTGTACATTAGTTATCCCCTTTTTTGTAGTTCTTCTACTGTTGGAATATCGATATATTCTTTCACCTTACCGTCTTTTTGAAGACTCGCTACTTCATCATTAAACACCCTCAGCGGCACTTTTATGTACTCATAGCTCACCTGACGGTCATTCGTCGCCAAGCGTCGTACAAAATAATAACCGTCGCCAGTCGTTGACTGGATAGCCGAAGATACTTCACCATCCTTGAGTTTCAATGCTGCACGACTTAACCCACCGTCATGGTTATTTTTGAGTACCAAACCAGAAGCGCCAAACTCAACATTAACACCTTTTGACTTCAAATCTTCTGTCAGTTTGTCGAAGGTCTGCTTTGAGTCCTTCCCAAAACTAGCAGCAACCGTCTCGCGCGCTTTGGCGGCTGTCGTATCAACTGCGTAGGCTACCTTCTGACGAAGAAGTAGCTGCTTGATGATATGTCGATATTCATCAGGAGAATACCCCAGTGTGTACTTTATATTCGTCTCATATACCTCTTGAGAAATACGTCCCGTAGCAGTATCGCGTTCACTGTCAATCACCGCCTGAATCTCAACATCGGTCACTGAAATAGTAAGATCACGCGCCCGTTTCTGCGCATACACCACCGCGACAAGTTCGTCTAGAACACGTCGTTTGATAAAGTTAAGTTCTCGTTCGCTGTCCTCACTATTACTATTGAATGTCGCCTTGCCCTTCGTTGTCATCCACAACTCTTGACTACGATAACGCATGAGGTAGTCACTATAGTTGATCCACTCTCCATCCACTGTTGCAACCGGCAGAGGCAGTACGCGGGTAGTACGATAGACAAATTCGGTGGTATTTTGCGCCTTGTAGAGCTGCCACCAGCCAACGATAGAGATAAGAACCGCAAAGACCACAGCGATAAGAACCGCGTTGATTACCAGTCTGTGTTTGACATACTGGTGTGGGTATTTGAACCGACGGCCGCCAGCAAGAATGCGCTCTCGATGCTCAGCAACAGTTTCATTGGTGATGCGCGACGACGTTTCATTTGCCTTTTTCTTGCGACGAGGTAACTTTACCTTATGGAGTGGTACTTTTTTCATCATTCCCTTGCTTATTTGCAGCAACGATTACGGCATCCTGCAATTTGTTGTAGATCTTATCTGGGTGTTCGACATTGTGAATCACTAAATCACCGACAAATGTCTGAATGACCAGTGTTCCATACCCAAAAACCTCACCCGAGAACCCAGGTACATTATAGCTTATGTTTTGAATCTTTGATAGCTGCAGCTCCACAACATCCTTACCGAAGAAACCGTTTTGTGTGACCTGCCGAAGACGCTGATCGGAGACAATATAGACGGTAAAATACCAAATCATAAACTGGTACGAAAAGAGCACGAGACCAATAAGAAGACCAGCAATTGGCAAAAGGAACAACTCAAGATTTGACTGCCAAATCAGCGGCGGAATCGAGGTAATCACTACAGCGCCTAGCACTTCATAGAAGCCTTTGCGCATCGCAATGACATGGCGACGAAAGATAAACAGTAGCTCCTCGTCTTCGCGCTGACCATCAAAATCTTTTTCTACCGTTGTCGTATCTGCTTTTGTCATAATCTTTCTGGTACCCCGGGCAGGAATCGAACCTACAACCTTATCCTTAGGACGGATCTGCTCTATCCAATTGAGCTACCGAGGCAAGTTACTTAATCGATAAAACAAGCCTACTATTTTCCTATTGCGCCGCGTATCGTAATAAATTCACCCGCTCGAGCTGTTTTCTTCCCCTCCTCATTCTAACATGTAATAGAGACCCTAAACGCTACGGGGTTTCTATTACATTCAAACTACCGAGTAAACTTCTCGTTGGCCGTCTCGTAGTTATAGAGTTCGTCATCGCTGAACCAGTGACCGATTTCCTGTTCAGCTTCAGCTGGATCACCGGATGCGTGAATAAGATTTGGAATACCCTTCTTTTGGCCGTCCGCGTATTCAAAGCTCATATGACTGAAGTCACCGCGGATTGTACCAGGAAGTGCCGACTTAGGTTCGGTACCACCAACCAGTTTGCGCACCAACGCAACTGCCTCAACACCTTCGAAGACCATGGCGATAACTGGACCTTGGATCATCATGTCGAGCGTCACATCAAATGCTTGTTGGCCGCGGCGAGTTACCATCTGACCAATGTTTTCATAGTGGTGATAGTAATGATCCTTATCAGGGAAGATCATTTTCGTACCAATAATCTTCAGGCCAACTCGCTCAAACCGTGTCAGAATCTCTCCTACGAGGCCGCGCTGTACAGTATCCGGCTTAAACAAGATTAGTGTCTGTTCAACTTTATTACTCATAATATGTGATGGCTCCTTTTATTTACTTGCCCTTATTGTAGCAAAAGTACCGACACGATGACAGTCGCCATTCCGATGCGATACCAGCCGAAAGCGCTCAAACCATGCTCGCTGAGGTAGCCTAGTAGGAAATGGATAGCTACCAGTGATGCGACAAATGCAACAACATTAGCCGCGATGATTGTATCAAGATGCGCGAGTATATATTCTCTGTCGGCCGACTTAACGAGTAGCTTGGTAATAAGTCCCAGCATAATCGGAATCGACACCATGAAACTGTATTCAGCTGCAGCCTTTGATCCAAGCCCCATTACCCGAGAAGCAATGATTGTCGAGCCCGAGCGTGAGACGCCAGGAATCAATGCAAAGCTTTGCGCAAGACCCACTACGAGAGCCCGTCGCGGACTAAGATCGGTCCCCGTCTCCTTGGCTGATTTCTTTGGCAGACGATCGACTATAACCATCAAAATACCTACCAGTGCCAACGTTAGAGCCACGACAAGTGGCGACAAGAGCACCGCACTACTTTGAATAAAGTCGGCAAGCAGCAATCCGAGTAATCCTGCCGGAACACAGGTGATTAAGATGTTGCGTGCTAATCGATAATCATGTTTATAGAAGACCCGTCTAAAGAGATCGACAAGCTTCGGCCAGAAATAAATCACTAATGCTAGTGTAGTGCCAAAATCGAGTGCCTGAATAAATAAATGATCCGCCCTACCGTTCATTAGATTTTGCACAATAACGAGATGTCCACTACTCGATACTGGAATAAATTCGGTCAGCCCCTGTACCAAACCTAAAATAATAGCCTCAAGGAAATCCATACAATAATTGTACTATACTCATATGCAACCTGACTTCAATCCGAGATGCAAACAGAGTCTATATCCTCTCTTAATTCGTTGGGTTATACTATAAGCATGTACGTTTCTGAGCTTATCCGCGATTTTGTTGAGTCACTTGAAGTGGAAGGTGGACGATCTGCAAAGACTGCTGAGAATTACCAACGCTACCTCGAGCGGTTTGTAGAGTTTACCGACGACATTGAGGTTGCAAAAATCACTAGCGAGATCATCCGACGTTATCGCCTCTGGCTCAACCGGCACGAAAATGATCATGGTGATACACTCTCTATGCTTACGCAGAGCTATCACCTTATCGCTCTACGTGGTTTCCTACGGTATCTCGGTGATCGGGATATTCCTAGCCTTAGCCCCGATAAGATCAAGCTACCCAAGACGGTCCGCAAGCAGGTTACTTTCCTGCACTTTGACGAAGTCATACGTCTGATCGATACTATCGATAACTCTAGCGAAGAAGGTCTACGCGATCGTGCAATCATCGAACTGCTCTTTTCTGGTGGGCTGCGTGTCTCAGAGCTTGTCGGTCTCAATCGCGACCATATCAATGCTAAACGTCGCGAGTTCATGGTTCGTGGTAAGGGTCAAAAAGACCGGCCAATATTCATCAGCAAATCAGCCGCGGAAAAAGTCAGCGATTATCTCGCTACGCGTATCGACAATCTCCCACCGCTCTTCCTTAACTACAGCCGTAATAGCTCAGCAGTGACACGTGATGGTGACTACCGTCGCCTAACCACTCGTAGTGTGCAGCGACTCACCAACAAGTATGCTCGCCTGGCCGGTATCACCAAACACGTCAGCCCACACACAATGCGCCATAGCTTTGCAACTGATTTACTCATGAATGGTGCCGATATCCGTTCTGTGCAAAGCATGCTTGGGCATAGCAATATCAGTACAACTCAAGTCTATACACACGTGACTGATGAACACCTCCGTGATGTTCACGAACGATTCCATACCGACACCTAGACGGTTCTACGGTGTGCATGTGCCCGGCTGAAAATCAGCTCGATTGTCAGTAAGAGCAAATGCTTTACAGAGAGTATCGCTGAGATCGAGTGCAGCATTTGGATATGCAAGATCTGGCGTAAACTCAATACGAGCATCCACACGACGGAACAAATCATTTGCTCTGCCGGTCGAGTCAACTGCTGGCTGTACACCATCAAAAGAAATAGGCTGGTTGAGATAGTCACCAGGAGACAAAGTATCTATAAGCTCAATCTTGTAGTCAGTATCATTGTAGAAACTGCTCAATGCAAGATATGAATTGGCCCGTAGACCACCGCCCCTTGGGTCAGGTAGTTCAATCAATGCCGAACAGGCATAGGAACCATCATTGTATATATCCTGTCGGCAATTGACCGTAGTTGGCTCCTTAGGTATCGTAGGGTTTGTCGAAAGTGCTGGATCCGCAGTAAGCAAACTAACAGGTGTTGGCCATAAGTTTGCAGTTGCTACAACACTTGGATACAAGAACGTTGCGGCAGAATTCCGGCCTGAATCTGTCGTATCATTAAAGTCTGCAAGTGTAAAGTCATCACTCTTTGTCTGAATGAACTGGGCACGCAGAATCGCTGGAGTTGTTGCTGGCCAGTTATTACCACTTGATGCTGGCAAATCTTCATCGGCTACTGACAAAGGTGCAGCAATTCCTGTCATTGATATAGTCGAATCCGTCCGTAGGTGCCAACTAATACGCACCGAGTTATATGGATCAATGCCTTTTAGCTCGACAAGCTGTGTCGTATTTTGCTGCAATTCACGAATGAAATCCTTAGGATAATAATTAATCTTGACGCAGGTATAGGCTTGATCGAGCTGCTCAGCAGCGGTATCGCTCAAACTGCTTCTGACTAATACCTCTTCGGCCGAACCAATCCCAAGCCCCGTTTGTATAGAATTGCAATCTTGATTTTCTACCGCATTCAATACCGATTGACATGTTGTATCGAGCGTGCCGCTATTCTTGCAGCCACGATATAGAAGCGCTAATCGTTTGGCATCTTCCACACCAGCAATTGCCGAGTCGTAGGCACTATTTGCCAGATCAGTATCGATTGCTTGCTGTTGACCACGAATCATAATACTGACAAAACTCACTGTGACAATCGTGACCGCCAGACAAGCAAATACCACAATAAACAATGAGACGACACCAAGTTGTTTTTGTTCTCTCATCCTCATAATCCTAATTCCCTTCCCTGGTATATAAGTTACCTATCAGTACTACTGTTGTAAAGATATTGATAGCGCAGTACTCGTCGCCAGCACTTGTTGTCAAATCTGTATCAATGTCAGCCGATGGGGGACGACATTGCGGATCGGCAGTAAGATCAATCTGAGTAATATCACCAGTTCCCAAGGTTATACGGAGAGTGTAGAGTCCTTTATTGGCATTGAGCGCCTCTGGAGCAGCGGAGAGCATCGGTGTGGCTGTATCACCGTCAGCATCAACTAGCGGTGTCATTGAGATATTGTATACATGCAACTCTCTGTTACCTTCGACACCGAGCAATTGTGTATTGTCTGTTGATGGAACAGTATCCGTACCCTCAGGATTCACACAATAACTCTGAGTTGAATCGGCGACCTTCATGAGACGAATCGGACTTGTTGCACCACTAACTGTCGTATTTGTTCGTGACGAACCTGGCGCTGAATCAGTAATCTCATTCCATACGTAACTATACCGGCCAAGACATAAGCGGTTAAATTCGTTAGTATTAATGTACTTAATATCAGTAACGTTTGATGAACGTGCGGTCCGTTCAATATCATCAACGATTTCCGATCCGGTTTGGTTCAATTCCTTATACATGATGCCACGCGCATAAATACGACTGAGATTCATACTGAGTATTGCGACAGCTATAAGCAAGACTGATACGAACGACATAGCGAGCATCAGCTCAATAATAGTAAACCCTCGGCCCCTATATCCCCTGCGTACGCCCAACCTATTCAACATAAGCATAATTATATCATTCTATACAACAGTATCCTAACACTTATAGTAAGCTGCGACTGGAATAAGCATAAGTAGTGTTATAGCTATATAGTAGTGGATATGAAATGAAACATACTAATCTTGCTTATCAGTCTATTTGTTCTAGCCGCGGTGGCGGAACTACATACTACTTCTTCAGCCAAAATCAAAATAACAAAGATACGAACAGCGCCATTATCGTCGACAGAAGACAAATGAAAAAATGATGTTCATCCATAGCAAGCAGGTGCCGTCATGGCCATAGTATAGGTATTATGCAACAATAACTATTGAAGGCCACAGAGTATGAAGAATCAGTTATAGAGGCTGACCATTTTTTGTGATGGCAGAACCATTCTTATCGAGCCTTCTATATTAATACAAGAAGGGGCGTTATTATCAGTAGCTGCTGGAATTTTCTTAGCCGTAATCGTGACACTCACATTAAGGGGTACGGCCTGTATATCACCCTCGTTGAGCATAGATCAGTATAGACTAATCCGTTAAAGCTACAATAAATAAGCTCGTACTTCCATGTACTCCAATAAGATAAACTTAGACTAGTTATCCAGTAGAACTACAACTTATTACATCACTTCGTTGAGCTACTAATTTATGTCTACATTTCCTACTTTATAATACTGGAGTCCCATAGCCTCATTTGCACCTACACCAAAGGTGTTATCCCAAGCAATCATCATACTTGTCAAATATTAATGGTTCCGCAGTCCAGTCACACTACCAATAGTAGATCCATCGACTACTCCACCCTCAACTATTCGTCTTCGTCAGCAACAGTACCTAGATACGGCATATAGAGCCGCGATGTGGTGCCTGTCGTTATTATGCCACTACTAGGACTGAGCCAGCAGGCACGTACATGAAAATCAATAAAGGCCGGTGCATTGGTCTCAGTGTCGCCTCGTACCGCCTCAATCCAAACACCAGATGACGAGCCCATCCCAGCAGTATTGATCTGCGGGAATGCTGGCGCTCCTACGTCATCCATAGAGTTGAGTGTCGTAATAATTCCACTTGTTGGAGTAGCGAAGTCACTTGAAGGATTAAGCGCGAAAGCGCGATTAGGGAACGCTCCTAATGCTGGACATTGCTCCCTAGAGAATTGACTCGGTATCGTCACTAGGCGATTCGCCAAAATATCACGCATAGCCGCACTCGGACCACTCGCATCTTTATTGGTAGTATATGCATCACGAAGATACTTTAGTACCTCCTCTTGTGAAGCGATGACCTTTTGCGTTTGCGTGATTTCAAGTGCTGCTTGTGCAGCGGCCGTTCCACGATTCATCAACATCAACGCTCCTACGGCAACAAGAGAAAAGACGGCAAAAGCCATAATTACTTCGATCAGCGTATCTCCTCGTTGACGATGCTGCTCTATTACAAACATCCGTTACCCTCCAAGAGCTGCGTAACACCATTCGGACTACTCGCCCGTTCACGGATCACCACAGCATTTGTCGGGCCTGGTGAAAGTCCTTGCGCATCAATACACATCGTTCGTTGTACCATGTAATCTAGATTGACAAGATCGCCTGTATCATCTCCAGAGATCTTATCGCTAGTACCGACAAACGTCAGCACACTCCCGCTCAGCGGCGAGCGAAGCATGAGAATGTTCAAGGTACTATCACCAGTTCGTTCTGGCAACTCAATGCGCACGTTCCATGGCAATGCCTGTGTAGACAATGTACTCGTCGATTCTGTATCATATGATGACTCAAAATTGTATGTCTGTAAGGCAGCGATATCACCAGAGGGAAGATTATCCGTTGTTGGAGGAATGCCATAAATATTACCAGTAGTCATCTGGGTGCCCGCGCTATTAATCGCTATGAAGCGTCCCAGAATGAGACACTCAGTCGTTCCTCGTGGAGCATTACACCACGTACCAAGTGCCCCGTCTTCGCCGCCGTTGACTACTCTGGTTGTCGCCACATATTCTCGCTGGATTCTTGAAAGCAGGGTCATAACCGCATCATTGTACCGCTGCTGGTTGATAGAAATTGTCGCGGTAGCAAGTATAGCAACTGCTAGGGCGCTGGAAATGGCGAGCACTAACGATACCTCAACGATAGTGAAGCCAAACTGTTTCTTTCTTCTGCCCATACCCATTTGCTGCAATTATAGCATAAGCATAGTAGCGGAATATATAGGCCTTCTCTTAGATAATAAGCAATGAGAGATACCAGCTGATAATCACCTCGCCATAGAGGCCAGCAATCACCGCCCCGACGATAAGAAATGGCCCGAATGGAATTACCGTGCCGCGTGATGCCTTCCCCGTGGCCATAAATGGCAAGATGATAATACAACCAATAAGATTAGCGAGGAACAATGCTAAAAATGCCAGTCGCCAGTCGGCAAGCAATAGCGCCAACGCAAATCCTAGTTTGACATCACCAAAGCCAATCCATGTCCGTCCTAATCGTTCGGCAATCAAATACAATGCCAGATAGAGGCCACTGAGAATCAGTACAGCTCCATTCAGGCTCATGACCGCCTGTGTCGCATCTGGTGCTTGGATGATATGTAACTCGGCAACAAGCCCCGCCACTACCATTAAGGGGAAGACGATGCTGTCTGGTAACAGGCGCCACTTCAGGTCATACGCAAAAAGTATCGCGAGCAATGAACCAGCGACAAGCCAGAGAACAAACCCACTAATAACCTGCCAGTCTCCCGTCGACAGCGCAGGATACCACATCCATAACAACAGTGTGAAAAATAACGCTGTTCCAATTTCAATCAATGGCTCAAATGTCCCAATTGGTCGCTTGCAGTAGCGACACTTGCCTCGCGTACTAATCCAACTGACAAGTGGTAACAAATCATACCACGCAAGTCGATGACCACAATGCAAACACTGTGAGCGGTCAACCTTACCATCACGTTTTATGAGTGATACGAGAGTTTTATATTCTTTCTTATCGTAGTCTTCGCCGTATTCTTGCGCCTCGACAAGATGATGTGCTCGTAGGCGCCAGACCTGTGCACCTAGAAAGCTGCCCATTAAGAGTCCAAATGCTATAATACTGAGACTACTCACCCATTCCATACGCTCTAGCATAGCATAGATTAACGTCATACTCCGCCCAGTAAAGGACGGAGTATGATAGGAAAATCGCCTTAATAACTAGCGATTGTCAACACAGTGCAAGCCACTTTCAAGCCTCATGCGAAACGCAAACAAAAAGGACCACGCACCTGCACAGTCCTCTTTGCTATATTCCCGATTAATCAGGCAATCCTATTCGATTCAGTTCAGTTACTTCACTGACTTGCAAAAGATACCAGAGCCTTCAAGCTTGAAGGCAACGGCGGCATTTCGTTGATCGTTTGTGGCAGAAGGAGCTACAGGCGTCTCGCCATTACATGATGAGCCTGCGCCGCCGAAGTAGACTTCACCGGCGGCGTCCAGATCAGCAGGCGTATTCACGAAAATGTAGCCCTTCCCACTTGAAGGGTCATTGAATTCTCCAGTCATGTCTGATTTCCACTTCAGATAGTTGGTAGCGAATGTTTGCGCAGAGGCAGCCGATCCGCCCGTCGGTAAGTTTCCTCGGTTATTCGTTTGATAGCTAACAAGCTGACTGGCAAACGTCGAAGCGTCGTTTCTACGCTGCGTATCCCTCTGGCTCCGCTGAAGCGCTGGTAAAGCGATAAACACCATCAAGAAAATAAGTCCGGCGATTGCAAGCACCAAGACCACCTCAATGATGGTAAAACCTTTAGATTTTGTACTCAGTTGTGTATTCATGGAACTTTTCCACCTTTCTATGAACGTTATCTGATTAAGCATAAGCGCTTGCATCTATCATATACGTCAACAGGGTATTTGTCCATAGGTTTTTCTAGGTCTGAATTTCGCCGACCAGCGCGTAGATTGGAAAGAGAATGGCCGCTACCATACCACCGGCAACAATTGCAAGAACCACCATAAGCAGTGGCTCGATTAATGTCGAGATTGTACGGATCTGAGCATCAAGCTCATCTTCATAGACTTTTGCTGCTTTTCCGAGCATTTCATCCATCTTGCCAGATTGCTCACCGATTTTAATCATCTGCGGCACAAGTGGCAATATGTAATCTTCTGGCTCGATTGATTCAGAGAGCGCTTTACCGCCCTTTACCTTGTCCGCTGCATTGTGGACTCCTTTGGCAATAGTGACGTTATTCACTGCATCAGCAGTAATGTTAAGCGTATCGAGCATCGGCACACCGGTTGCCAGCAATGTCTGAGCCGTACGCGTGAGACGTGCCATGTAGAGCTTCTGGAAGAGTTGTCCAAAGAGTGGTGCAGCAAGCTTGAAGGTATCTGAAAATTTAATACCAGCAGGTGTCTTAAGATATCGCGTCAGTCCATAAATTGCAACACCAACTCCTAGAAGCACCAGTAAACCGTTACCCTCAATAAAGCTGGCGGTGTCTACCATGATCTGTGTCAGCATCGGGAGTTCCTTATTAAGATCTTCGTATAGTTTTTCGACTTGCGGCACCACTGTAAAAAGCATGAATCCCATCACACCACCAATGACGAAGAGGACGATCACTGGGTACGTCAACGCACCTTTGATTTTACCTGATATTTCGGCATCTTTTTCCTGCTGGTCGGCAATACGTCGAAGTGAATCATCGAGCGTACCAGAAGCTTCACCAGCCGCCACGAGCGCCAAAAATACTTTACTAAAAACTTTATCATGCTTGGAGAATGCCTCTGTTAGTGAACGACCCGCCTCAATGTCAGCAACCAGTGCCTCGATTACCCCTCTCAGCGTTTTGTTGTCAGTCTGAGTAAGGATAGTATGGAGCGACTGCGAAAGCGGCAACCCAGCACCTATCAATGTGGCCAGCTGGCGAGTGAATACAATCTTGTGCTTCGTCGTAACGCGACTGCCCAACTTACCGAAAAATCCACTACCTTCGGTAACTTCTTTCAGGGAAATTGGTGAAAATCCCTGATCAAGAAGCAGTCTACCAGCAGCATTCTCAGACTCAGCCTGAACGGTCGATTTAACAATCTTACTTGTACTGAGGTCGCGTGCCTGGTATTCAAACTTTTTCACGGATTATCCCTTCATCAACCTATCGAATTCTTGCAAATCAACCGCAAACTCACGCGCATTGTCATAAGTTACCGTACCAGCTTGCACAAGTGCAGCAAGTGTACGATCCATTGTTTGCATACCCTGATCTGCACCAGTCTGAATGACGGCATCGAGCTGGTGACTCTTGCCTTCGCGGATAATATTGCGCACAGCAGAGTTAGCCACAAGAATCTCGGCAGAAACTACTCGCCCACCACCGATCGATGGCACGAGACGTTGTGAGACGATTGCCATAAGGATGTTCGAAAGCTGCGCACGAATCTGCGGCTGCTGGTGTGGTGGGAAGACGTCGATCATACGGTCAATCGATTGCGCTGCTGAATTAGTATGTAGTGTTGCAAAGACCAAATGTCCCGTCTCAGCGATCGTAATAGCTGCTGAGATAGTTTCAAGATCACGCATCTCACCGATAAGTACCACGTCTGGGTCTTGACGAAGACTCGAGCGAAGCGCTGCTGAGAAGCTGTAAGTGTCATAGTGCACTTCACGCTGGACAATGACCGATTGTTTCGACTTATGTGTGAATTCGACCGGATCTTCAATGGTAATAATGTGGTGTGATTTTTCAGTATTAATCTTATCGATCAGTGCCGCGAGAGTGGTCGACTTACCGGATCCCGTAGGACCAGTGACTAGTACAAGACCGCGAGGAAAATCAGCGAATCCCATCACCACCTCTGGCATACCAAGCTCGGTGACTGATTTGATTTCATTTGGAATCAGACGCAACGCACCTGCGATATTACCACGCTCGTGGAAGGCATTTACACGAAAGCGACCAAGTGTACCAAAAGCAAATGAAAAATCGAACTCTTTGTCTTTGAGAAGAACCTGCTGCTGATCTTGATCGAGAATAGAGAATACCAACTTCTCAACATCCGCGCCATCCAGTGTATCATAGCCGGCGATTGGCACGAGCGAACCATCAACACGTAGCATTGGCGGCACCCCTACCTGTAAATGAAGGTCGGATGCCCGTTTTTTTATTACCTCTTCGAGCAATAATTCGATTTTTAACGCTTGAGCTGCCATATTTCCCCATCCTTTTATGCTGCATCCGCAGCCACGCGATTAACTTCTTCTATCGTTGTAAGTCCTGTCAGTGCCTTCAAATAGCCATCCTGACGCATCGTAATCATACCCTGATGCTGCGCCATCGTCTGAATCTCAGAGCTGGTCGCGCGCTTTACGATGAGTTCTCTAATTTCCTCGGTAATGTCCATCACTTCGTACAGTCCGGCACGGCCAGAATAGCCATTTGGACTAAGTGATGAATCCTTACCCTTGACTAAAGTATAAGCTTTTTGGCCCGCCACTGGCAAGTCTTTGTATCCGAGATCCTCTGAGATACGCGTCACTTCTTCAGGTGTCTTCGGTAGAATGTGGCCCACTGCCTGATTAATACTCTGTGTTTCTATTGGATTCGAAAAGAATAAGTCGCGTTTCGCAGCTACGCGACGTACTAGACGCTGGCCGATTACCGTGCGGACGGTACTTGCGATTAGAAACGGCTCAATGCCCATATCTAGCAAACGCGGTAAAACACCTGCCGCTGAGTTGGTGTGTAGTGTACTGAATACCAAATGTCCCGTCAATGCCGCTTGAACTGCCAAGTTGGCTGTTTCAGAGTCACGAATCTCTCCCACCATCACAACATCTGGATCCTGACGCAAGATAGAGCGAAGACCTGAGGCGAATGTCAGTCCAACTTCGGAGTTTACCTGAATCTGATTAACCCCATCCATCTTATATTCGACTGGATCCTCGAGAGTGACAATATTGATGCTTTCATCCTTAATCTCCTTAATAAGTGCGTAGAGACTGGTCGACTTACCACTGCCAGTTGGACCAGACGTTAGAATCATGCCATTCGGCGCCGTAACACCTTTGCGAATTGTCCGCAGTGCACGACCAGCATACCCCATCTCCTCAAGGTCAAACGTGCTGCCTGACTTATCGAGGAGACGAATAACCACCTGCTCACCCCAAACTACTGGACTAATCGCGATACGAAGGTCGACTCCCTTGTTTGCTAAGTTGACAGTAAACTGCCCATCCTGTGGAATCCGATGTTCGTCAATCTTGAGGCTAGATAGAATTTTGATACGGCTCACGAGAGCTGGCTCGATGGACTTTGGTAGCGACATTACTTCACGTAGGACGCCATCGATGCGACAGCGAATCTTAAGCATTTTCTCGAGTGGTTCGATATGAATATCTGATGCCTTTGTCTTGACAGCGTATTCCAATATAGTCGTTAGTGCACGACTAATTGGTGAGTCCTGGACGATTGTTTTGATATCTTTTTGTGCAAACTGTTGGGCTTCCGTTTCTGATGCCTCTGCAGCCTTGTCAACGTCTGAAAGGTCAGTTTTATACTGATCAAGAACATGACGTACACTTTCTTGTGATGACATGAAAATCTTGAGTGGTCGATCAATACGACTTGAAAGTAAATCGACAACCTGCACGTTGTTGGCGTCTACCATAGCTACCGCGAGACGGTTATTAACCTCTGCAATTGGTACTGCCATGAAGCGCTCGGCAATCTCCTCCGGCAAAAGTTCCAAGATTTTCTGATCGATTAGCGCGCCAGAGAGATTCACATATGGTAACCCTGAAACCTCCGCTGTCACATGTGTCAATGTCTCATTATCAAGCTGCCGTTTCTCGACAAGATAGGCAAGCAGTGGCTTACTTTCTCGTGTTGATTCAGCTTTCGCCGCGTCAATCACTTCTCGTGTAAGCAATCCCTCGTCGACGAGGAATTGAACAAGCTTATCTTGAGACTCTGTAGTAAGGAGTGCCATGGGCGTATACCCGGCTACTGCCCTTCTTGAGCAGTATTATCTTGCTTAGGGACATCGACCGTTATGTCCGGAGTACTGATATTGATTTCAACAGTGGGATTAATAGCCTCTTCATTAAAGACTTCTTTGCTTATATCACCTATCGTTGGCTCAATCAGAGTTGCCTGTGGAACAGTAGCCTGTCCTCCGGTATCCTTAAAGATTGGTAGCGCGCTAAAGATGAAATAGGATATTACAAGGCTAAGACCGGCAATCAAGATGATCATCGCTAAATCATTTTTTTTCATTTCTTCACACCCACTGGTTTAGTGCTTAACTCTACGACGGCTGGTGTCTGGTAGTATGCCTCTCCGGTAATTGTCATCGTCACCATCGCTCCATTCACTTCTAATTTTGACATTTTTACGTTAATGGCGCGAATTGATCTCTCAAGCCTAGTCAGTACTTCAGCCGCAGCATCAGGAGTTTGAGCAATGAGTTTCATAGTAAAGGTAACGGGCGAAAGCGTCATTGCGGTCGTAGTGTCTATCACTGGTGCAACTGGCGCACTAGCATCAGCACCCTCAACTGGAGCTGCTACTGCAGTAACTACATCTTCAAATACCAGTGAATCAAGTTCAACATTTGGAATATTGACGAGTACCTGCTGGATTGAAGCACCAAGCGCTGGAGTATTGAGCGTATCGGGCAGTGCATCAAGAACGACGCGAATTGTCTCTTCGTCAGGAAATGATTTTGATGCAGCGAGCTCAGAGTTGGTACTCAACACACGTACTTGATCCTGAAGACTCTCAACCGTCTTGTTATTGGCTTCGAGTACTTCTACTGTTTTATTCTTTTCGTTAATCACCGTCTGGTTAAAAACAAATTCCTGAATCATGAAAATCGAGCTCACAGAAGCGGCACCGATTATGACCGAAGCGACAGCCACCCATAGAAACATCATACGGCTCGCTCTTGCAATCTGTTGACGCTTTAAGAGCGCTGCATCTCTTTTAGCCATTACTGTTTCTCTCCTTCTTCTGGTGTCGCCTTTGTTTCAAACAATGTACGCGGAATGCTCACATAAGAGTCAGTGACGTTGACACTCATATCTGCACAATCCTTACCTGGATCATTGCCTGTAACACACTTCTCATCCCCAAGGCGGCCATTCTTCGAAGATGGCTGAAAGAATTCTGGCGCATACTTGAACGTAACGGTAAAGCTAAGAACACGTTGGCCTTGTGGATCACGTGCATAACCAACACCGCCAAAAACAATCTCTGAGGCGAGCTGTACAGCTGTGCGATCTGTCCCACCATCTGCGGTATAGCCAAACCACGTAGCAGCCAGAGTTTTGTTGTATGTCTCAAGCGCCTGGTAGCCACCCAATGTCTGCGCTTCAATCGTCAATGTCTGCGCGGTCGCATCAAGAGTAATCGTCGAGGTCTTTACGTTGTTTGGTTGTGGTGGATTCGTCGCAGCAATAACACTAAAGATACGTGAACTCACTGTTTTACTGTCATGCGAAACAGCAATCTGTTTTACTTGATTTTGGATCGTCAAGACTCGCACAAGTTCCTTCTGCTTATAAGCGTCCGTAATCACACAAGCGACTTTAGGATCCTTGCCTGTTTCTGGTGTTTCTCCTGGCAAACAGCTTGAACCGGTTAATGCCAATTGCTGCTCCCTAATCGCCCTGTCAGCTCGACCATTGTCATAGTTCTGCCAGACGAAGACCGCAATTGCTAGTAGCACTGTCACAGCAGCAGCGGCAAGCATCGCAATGATGGCGATGGAAATAACCATTGCACGCATCTTATGTGTATTAATCAATTCGCGTTTTACATCAGGAATAAGATTGAGCTCAATCATTACTCATTTCCCCTCATGGCAAGTCCGACAACAGTAGCAAACTCCGCTGATATCGGCGCGAGCTGTTGCTTGTCATGATCATAGACCTTAATGCGCTGCCAGGGGCTGCCAAGAGCGGGGCGAATGTTGATTTTAGCACCAAGTGTGTCACCAAAAACTGGAATGACTGCTGTAAAACCAGACAGTACCATACCACCGATAGTGATGTTTGGATAACGTGTCTGGAAGAACTTCGTTGACTTAGTGAGTTCAGCTACAAAGCCGTCGATGACACTATCAAGTGCCTTACTTACAACGCCATCGAGACGATCCTGTGCGAGACCAAATTTCAGAATAAACTGCCTAGCTTGATCTTCTTTGACATTGAGGTTCTGTGTGGTCGCCTTTACTAAAGTATGGAGACCAGTCGGAATCGTACGCATCAGACGAGGATTGTCTCCGAACGTGATTGCAATATCTGTAGAGTGTTCGCCCATATCAATCACAAGCTGTGCATCTTTCATACCAGGCATTACCAGTGAGCGAACCATAGCGATTGGATCTGGTTCAGCGGCGATTACATTCAGTCCAACAGCTTCGACAAGTTCGAGTCGCTCCTCAGAGAAAGCCTTTGACGTGCTTGTAAGAATCACCTCTAGCATCTTTGGATCGTGTTGCGACTGTCCAAGGAGTGCCCAGTCTACCTGCGCATCATCAGCCGACATCGGAATGTATTGGTCGATCTGGTACTTGATTGAGTTCTTGAGCTCATTTTCCGGCATTGTTGGCACATCAATTACTGTAGTAAAAGTCTTCTGTGACGGTAAACCGATAGCAACATTCTTCGTATGAATACCAGCCTGACCAATAGCGGTCATGATAATTTCGCCAAGTTTACGGCGAGCATCATCAGAATCGGCAGCAGTCAGTTTATCGTCTACTGGAACATGTGAAAAACGTTGCAATGTCCAACCAGCTTGAGCCGAACCAGCAAGTTGCACTACTCGAATAGCATTCGTGCCTATATCGAGTGCAAAGAAATCGCCCACGCCTTTTATCATTGCCATATTGGTTTTCATTATACATAAGCACTATTCCATATGGCAAGCGGTTTTTCCTTCGAAAGTCAGATTACCCCGTCTATGGTGTAATTTCATAAGAATATAAGTCTTCCTATTAAGCATAGTAGGTTCTTAGCACAACTGACTTTTGAACTAAAAGTAGCCATGCCACCAACTGATAGCGACAACTATAGCTACTCCGCGGTCCATAGATTAATGTGCTTAAACGGAACTTGAAATAGCTAAAATGACTAGTAGCTAGTCTCATTATAGTTCGATAAAAAATCTTACTTAAGTTGGTCTTACAAAAAAACCAATGTCAACAAGCTGTTTGTTTAAAACTTTTGCCATTAGCTCTGATTCTAAATGTCAACTAATAAGTTTTCAAATCAGAGTACATACCCCATTAGCTTACAGGTGTTAGACGAACATCTACTACATGTAGTTACATCAAATTCTGGATTTACAGCTCATTCATCTAATTCATCATGAACGGCACAGCTCCCGTCCGTCTAGCATAAACAAGAGATAATTTAACTGAAACTCCATCATGAACACGCTTATTTAACATACTATGGAAAGACGTTATTCCAATTCCATCAGCAACAAAGACAAGTGGTCAATTTGACTCTTCCCACACAAAGCTACCGTCTGGACTTTCTATGATATTCATCTGTGCGACTATCGGTAAAGCATGGGGTGCCTGCTTGAAAGTTTGTACTATCAGTTACCCATGTCGTAATCTGTACGATACCTTCGTATGTTACAGAAGAGACGGTGAACCAACGCTTCGTTCCCTCTTCATCTGCATCGGAGTGGTCTAGTCCAGTAGGAATATATTATCCAGGTGTCCGATGACCTGATTCAAAACAAAATGCTCAAACGTTATCTACAAGATGCATTTTTTTCTTAAATGTCAGTAGAGAAGAATGGTGGGCATGATGAATAAACTTTGTCCCGGATTTTCATCAAAGAGAGCTACGCAGGTTGCGCAGCAAAGATATACCTTTTTACCGTTATATTCACGAGCGTTACCGAATTTATCTGTTTCTCTAGTATCAATTAAGCCGTCCGTCACTAGACATGTTGCATAATTGTCTATAGGAATATCGTCCGTCGGACTTTCGTGGTGGTGTTCATTATTCGTGTTTCATTGAGTCATGGCCAGCAGATGAATCAATGTATCCCCACTCAGTTTGCCAATTTTTCATCATATCAATCTCTGTAGATTGAGCCGTCATGATGTCATTCGACATGACTTTAATTTCCTCATGCTTTGCACTCTTTTCGGCGAGTTTAGCCATATCAATAGCGCCCTGATGGTGCTCAATCATGCTAGATATAAATGCTTTATCAAAATCATCACCTGTTTTATTTTTGAGGTCATCGGTCATCTGGCTCATACTCATCTCAGAACTATCACAACTATTTGTATCGTTAGGCTTGTTAAGCTGCGTCGCCGCAACCGATACGACAAGTCCACCGATTAAAAAACCGATAATTCCGAATGCCAGTGGTTTAGTCTCCATAGTTATTTCTCCTTTATTTACTTAGTTATCTACTCATTAGGCGACCGATTGCGCTTACGAGTTCTTTAGCTTTTTCTTCGGTACTACCATGATTGATTTCATCATTACTTAAACAATATTTAGCGTGGTCACGGACTAACTCTAAAGCCACTTTGTCTAGGGCTGCTTGAGTCGCACTAATTTGAGTGAGTACGTCGATACAATATTTGTCTTCCTGGACCATACGATAAACTCCACGAACCTGCCCTTCCGCCCTTTTAAGACGTCTAAGAAGAGCTCCTCGATTATCGACATATCCATAATTATTATGTTCAGTATGAACCTTATTTATGATGTGCATGCTTCGCTTGATCTTCGTAGTCACCTTGATGATATTTGTGAACCAGTGCGTGGCCCTTGCCTTTCGTTAAAAGGTATCGGTTGACAGGAAAAGCAGCGACAAATGCAGCGGCGAGAGCTAGCATCATCGACAACCAAAAGATAGGATTTACCAATCCTGCATTCATAGCACCTGGAACTGCTACCATAACAAGGTTGTCGACAGCTTCCATCATAGCGATAGACAGAGTATCTGCTGCAAAAACTACTGAAAGAGCTGCAAAAAATCCTAATCCTGCATTTAGCAGTGGCAGGGTCGATAACAGGTATCCAAAAAAGAATGCAAGAACAACAGATAAAGTAATAGTTACACCTACACCTAGTCCTAGTGCTGAGCCTATCATAAGACCAGCTATTTCTCCGATAGCGCATCCAGTCAAACAATGTAGCGTTGCAGTAGCAGCCATTGAATTTAGATTACTTTTTTCATCATTCATAATTTATCTCTGCTTATATACCCCTATAGGGTATATAAATTTGCAGTTAAAGTCAAATACTTGAGATGCCAAAAGACTCCAAAGTTTACTATCTACCCCTGCTACTGTATGATTGGATCATGAGTCTAAAAATAGGCATTGTTGGTCTGCCAAACGTCGGGAAATCGACGCTTTTTAATGCGCTCACGAATGACAACATATTAGCAGCCAATTATCCGTTCGCTACTATCGAACCGAATACCGGCATCGTCCCAGTACCAGACGCTCGTCTAAACGTGTTACGCGATTTATACAACGCACAGAAGATCCTTCCCGCTACCATTACCTTCGTCGATATCGCTGGCTTGGTAGCAGGTGCAAGTAAGGGCGAGGGTCTTGGCAATAAGTTCCTAGCCAATATCCGCCAATGTGACGCTATTGTGCATATCGTCCGCGCATTTAATAGCGACACTGTGCTTCGTCATGATGAAAGTGCCGTCAATCCACGAGCCGACATTGAAATCATCAATACAGAACTGATGCTTGCGGACATCCAGACTATCGAGAGTCGTCTGCCGCGAATACAAAAAGAGTCGAAATCAAACCCCACTGCTCGCGAGCAAGTAAGTTATCTCGAGACTCTCCTGCGTCATCTCAAATCTGGCACCCTACTATCCACCCTACCCTCAATCAATATAGAGCATGCTACCGATTTACACCTCCTGACCGCAAAACCAATTATTTATGCATTTAATGTTGATGAGAATGGTCTTACCGATACGATATACCAGCAGGAATTGAACAAATTAGTTGCCCCGGCTCGCAGTCTCTTTGTCTGCGCCAAAATCGAAGATGAGCTCAAAGGCCTCGATGCCAGTGACATCAAAGAAATCCTTAAGAGCTACGGCGTAACCGAAACTGGAATCGAGCAAATGATTCATGCCGCCTACGATATCCTTGGTCTCCAAAGTTACCTTACCGCGGGTGAAAAAGAAATCCGTGCCTGGACAATTCATCAAGGCAACACCGCTCCACAAGCAGCCGGTGTGATTCATACAGACTTCGAACGTGGCTTCATTGCTGCCCAGATTGTTGATTATGATGAACTCATCAAGTTTGGCTCGGAAGCTGCAGCCAAAGCCGCTGGCAAAATGCGTACCGAAGGTAAAGATTACGTCATGCGTCCTGGTGATATTGTCGACTTCCGATTCAATGTCTAACGACCGATACCTCTCTATGCCGTTTTTTCAATAGATAGAACCGCTCGCGGTTGCCTTTTGCACCAGCTACTTCACTGTCTTTTTTATCTATCACAATGAAGTGGTCCCGCACCCATGCTTCAAAATCCTTCAAAATTTGTCGACGTACCTTATCGTTTTTAATTACACCTTTATTTACTTCTGCTCGACCCGCTTCAAATTGTGGCTTCAACATAGCTAACACTTGTGTTTGCGTATTGGTAATCCGCGCGATGTGTGGCAAAATTGCTCGAAGCGAGATGAAACTCACATCCATCACTACAATATCTGGCATCTTGGGTGGAATGAAGTCGCGGATATCAGTCTTCTCCTGTAATTCAATGCGCTCATTACCCTGAAGGCTCGGATGGAGTTGATTGGTACCGACATCGACAGCATAAATTTTCTCTGCTCCATGCTGTAAAGCATAATCAGTAAATCCACCTGTACTGCTACCGACATCGAGCATAATCTTGCCCTTAAAGTCCAAGTTCAAATCACGTGCTACACTAGCCAGCTTCAGCCCCGCGCGACTCACGTAACGCTCATCTGTCGCTAACTTCACCGTATCATGCTCTGATACCCACGTGCCGGCTTTGATTACGATAGAATCATTCACCCTTACTTTACCAAGACGAATGAAACTCTCCGCTTGCGAGCGGCTCTGAACAAGTTTTTTCTGTGCCAGAAACTGGTCAAGACGGGTTTTCATGCATCCCTATTGTACCAGAGGAGGCTAGGGCTACATAATCCGCTCAATCTCGCGAGTGATACTAGCAATAATGGCATACATGCCACTTGGTCATTATGACCGTTACATACGCCTCTATTGGTGACGGTCATGGCCGCGTCGTGTACAATCCCAGAAAGAGAAGCTAACTTTATCGTGCACCGTACATTTAATGACCCAAAATACTATAACGGTACGAATCGAGAGATTATGCAAAAAACCCACCGTGATACGCACTGTTTATGAAGTAACCACCTTGCCTTCAGCATTGATAGTCAGATTACGTGCCAAGACAGCCTCTGCCTAATATCTGACCTTGACCGCCGCAAAATCCGCTACGGTCGTCACTGCATGCGTCATCTCGTGGGTAGCTTAATGGTATTTTTAGTCCTAATTTCATCTCTGTTGTCTGCACTAATTTCACAGGCACCTCGAGGAAAATCGATACTCCAGATATATCATCGCCTGCTTTCAGTTCACCCTTCTAGATGGCAAGATGGGCCTTGATCAGTACTGCTAAACTCCTGGCTTCGTTTGGCCGTAAATTTATCCATTACCGACGTAGTGTATGTCAATATCTAGAAACCTACACTGGTTGCTACAGGATTGAAAACGGAATGTCCCGCCCCTAGACAGGATACGTCTCAGCTTGTAGCACCGGCTACTCCTCCATTGTGGCTCCGACTCTGGCAATCGCTAGTAAAAAGTCTTCTTCCTGGTCGATATCAACTCAATTTTCGTCACCTGAAACCCACTCGTGACCAGTACGGCCAGCCCAGTGTGCTTTTTCCATCCCCACCGCAATTCATCAAACATCGTTGCGAGTGGTAGTGTTCTGCCAGGCGCTGCGCCAACGTATAGCAATATACATAAAAAGCCACCCATGTCAC
>JBPPME010000083.1:0-8482 GCA_051305895.1 Saccharimonadales bacterium (SeqCode) | reverse complement strand
GCTATTGTACTTAACAGGATCTTTGCTATACTAAGGGCAGTACATTCCGGCCGACAGGTCGGATTTTTTCATGAAAGAAAGGAACATGTTATGGAAGACCTAAACATCAAGCAGTTGACTCTTGCGGTGCGTACTATCGCTGACGAGAAGAACCTGCCAGAAGAAACTGTCATGAGCGTCATCGAGCAGGCAATCGCCGCTGCATGGCGTCGTGACCATGGTGAACGTGAGCAGGAAGTTCGCGCTGAACTTAATATTAACGACGGAACCGCTAAGGTATTCGTAGCACGTGAAGTCGTCGATGAGGTTGGCTCGGATGCTCACGAAATCAGCCTCGAAGACGCTCAAAAAGAAAAGAATGATGCTCAGCTCGGTGACATTCTTGAGGAAGAGCACGAAGTAAGTTCTTTTGGTCGCGTGGCTGCTCAGACTGCGAAGCAAGTCGTGCTTCAGCGTCTCCGCGAAGCTGAGCGTGAAGTCGTCCTCGAAGAATACGAAGACAAGATCGGTACAATTGTAACTGGCACTGTTCAGCGTGTTGAGCCACGTGTTGTCCGTGTCGAACTCGGCAAGGCGATCGGTATCATTCCACAGAGCGAACAAATCCAGGGCGAGTTCTATAGTATCGGTTCTCGTCTCAAGGTGTTTATTAAGGATATTGAGCGTGATAACCGGGGTCCACAGCTTATTTTGAGCCGTGGTAATGAAGCTTTCATTGAACACCTCTTCCAGCAAGAAGTTCCTGAGATGGAGAGTGGTGCTGTTGAAATCAAAGCGATTGCTCGTGAAGCGGGTCGTCGCACAAAGCTTGCTGTCGCATCTACTGTTCCTGGTGTTGATCCGGTCGGCACTTTTGTCGGTGGCCACGGTACACGTGTCCAGGCAGTCATGAACGAGATCGGTGATCAGGAAAAAATTGATATTATCACGTTCAAGGAAGATTCACAAGAGTTTATCAAAGAGGCATTGTCTCCAGCGGAAATCGTCTCTGTTGAGATCGATGAAGCTGTGAAGAAGGCTCGGGTGAATGTGGCCGAAGATCAGCAGTCTATCGCTATTGGTCGTGGTGGTCAGAACGTCCGTCTTGCGAGTCGTCTGACTGGCTATGAACTCGATATAGAGACCGCACAGCCTACCAAGAAAGAGGCTCCGGCTCCGAAGAAAAACATCGAAGACAGCCTCCTTTCTGCTGTTGAAGAAGCGGGTGATGAGCAGTAGCCTCGTTGTCTCATAAGAAGCAGGGGTCCGTTCGGGCGCCTGTTTTTTTAGGAGATCAGGCGTATGATCAATATAAAGCGCAAGAAGCAATTAGTGAGAGAGGGGTTAAGTGATGTCACCAATGTTGAAGCGTGTTGGCGCATGGAGTTATAGATATAAATGGGTGACGGTTGCCATATGGGTGATAATTTTGGCGGGGGTACTCGTCCTTATGCAGATATATCAGAAGCCTGGCGCAACTAGTCTCAGTATTCCAGGTACAGAGGCGCAATTAGCTATCGACAAACTTCGTGATACCTTCCCGGCCGCCGGCAATGCCTCAGGTCGTATTGTCTTTAAAGCGCCAGACGGCAAAACACTTGAGGATTACAAGCCAGAGATTGAAGCGGTACTTGCCAAACTCGAAAAGGGGCATGACATCGATGCGGTTGTCAGTCCTTTCGCTTTTGATCAGGCCATTAATGAAGACCACACTATCGGTTTTGCGACGGTTCAGCTCAGCGTGCCAGTCATAGAGGTCGTTGACGCAACTAGTAAGGATATATCGGCCGCTCTGAAAACGACTCGCGACGCTGGACTGACGAGCGAAATGAACGGCGATGTGGTAGCTAAAACCCCATCAGATATCGTGGGTATTGGTGAAATTGCCGGTGTGGTTCTCGCATTGGTTGTTCTGGCCGTAACGTTCCGTTCACTGCTTGCTGCTGGTGTACCCCTGCTTATTGCACTTATCGCTGTCGGCCTTGGAGCCGGTGGACTCTATTCACTGAGTGGTGTCATCGAAGTTGACTCTACATCACCAGTCCTTGCAATTATGCTCGGTCTGGCAGTCGGTATCGACTATTCACTCTTTATAGTTTCGCGCTATCGCCGCTACCTACGTGAAGGTTATAAGCTTGAAGTCGCTGGGGCAAATGCTATCGCGACAGCTGGTAATGCTGTTATCTTCGCTGCATCGACTGTTGTTATCGCTCTAGCGGCATTGACTGTCGTGCAAATACCATTCATGACAACTATGGGTCTAGCAGCTGCCGCGACGGTAGCAGTTGCGGCAATCGTCTCGGTTACGCTGACACCTGCGATTCTGTCTATCCTCGGTCTTCGGGTCTTCCGTAAAAAGGAGCGTGAACCAGTATTGAAGGCTCAGGCGCACAAGTATCATGACGATGAGGCGGCACGTCGTCGCGGATGGCACAAGTGGGGAGAGGGTTTGCAGAAAAATGCACTACTTATCACGTTAGTCGTTGTCGCCGGACTTGCAGTTGCTGCGCTCCCAGTGCGAGATCTTCAGATGGGACTGCCAACGGATCAGCATGCGGATAAGGATAGTACTGAGCGTAAAGCGTACAACATTCTGGAGAGTGGATTTGGTGCTGGTTTCAATGGGCCACTACTTATCTTTGTCGAGGGTATGCATAAGGTGACCGATGATGATGTAATGGAAGCTAAGCAGCAGATTCTTGCTTCTCAGCCATCTATTAATCCGGCAATTCTTGGACAGATGCCACCGGAGCAGATCGCCGCACAACGCACTCAGCTCGAGACTGGTGCGCAACAGCTTGCTCACTACAGTCAGCTGCAATCTATCGCCAATAGTCTCGTGGGCGTGGATAACGTAGAGGTCGCATTACCGATACAAGTGACTGACGACGGGTCGAAGGGTCTTATACAGATCGCACCAAAATCTGGTCCGAGTGATCAGGCAACAGTTAATCTAATCGAAAAAATCCGTAGCGATGGTAAATCGCTTATAGGCAACGATAATGTGGAGCTTGCTGTCACTGGCACGACTGCAATCCAGGTAGATATCGACAAGAAGCTCGCAGCCGCGCTGCCAGTTTACCTATCTGTCGTCGTCGGTATCTCATTCCTTATTCTGGTTGTCGCGTTCCGCTCTATCCTGGTGCCGATCAAGGCGACGCTCGGTTTCCTGTTGACGATAGCTGGTACCTTCGGTGCACTGGTTGTCGCGTTCCAGTGGGGTTGGCTTGGAGGAGAGCCGACACCAATCGTTAGTTTCTTGCCGATTATTAGTATTGGCATTCTCTTTGGCCTTGCAATGGACTATGAGTTCTTCATGGTATCAAGTATTCACGAAGCATATGAAGACTCCAAAGACGCCAAGAAGGCAGTCGTCGATGGGTTTGCTCAAGGCGCCAAGGTTGTAGTTGCTGCAGCGGCTATTATGACTGCTATCTTTGCTGGTTTCTTCTCGCACGATGATGAGATTATTCGTCAGATTGGCTTTGCGTTGGCAGTTGGTGTCTTCATCGATGCCTTTATTGTACGTATGACGCTTGTGCCGGCACTCATGTCGAAGTTCGGTAAAGCCGCATGGTGGCTGCCTCGTTGGCTCGATAGAATTTTGCCACGTATCGCTATTGAAGGCGACGAAAAATAGTCTTCAACAATATAGAATTAGCACTCACTTGACCCGAGTGCTAATTTTTCTTATACTAGATATAGTAAAAGTGCGAGACACAATAATACGCTTGCGCTTGGTAGAATAAGGAAGGATAATAGATACAGATGGCTGACGATTTCAAAGAGTTTGTCTCACACTTGACGGACAATGCCAAGACTAGTCTTCAGCATGCCAATGCCATCGCACGCGGCTACGGCAGCTCTTATATCGGAACTGAGCACTTACTGCTTGGTATTCTCGCCCAAGGCTCTTCTGTGGGGGCGAAATTGCTCGCCGATGTCAATATCACACTTGATCGTGCTGAGCTAGCTCTCAACCTGACACCTCGAACATTCGTTATTAGCACCGGTTCTATGGGATTGTCCGAGACCGCCAAACTTACGCTTCGTATGAGCTGGGAAATCGCTCAGGAGTTTCATCAGGACTTTCTCGGTACTGAGCACATCATCTATAGTATCATTTCACAAAAGAACGCCCGTGCGACGGTACTGATGCGTGACATGGGTATCGACCTTGATAGCCTTAAGGATGAGCTTGAGGAATTCCTCGACCGTCAAGCAAATCAATTTGAACAAATGGAAACCACACAGACACCACGTCGTGAACGCGGTGGCGTGCTTGATACCTTCGGCACGGATCTTACAGCAAAGGCACGTAATAATCAACTCGATCCAGTGATTGGTCGTGACAAAGAACAGGAGCGTATGGTGACGATTCTTATGCGTCGCACCAAGAATAATCCGGTGCTCATCGGTGAACCTGGTGTTGGTAAGACGGCCATTGTCGAAGGTCTCGCGCAGCGTATTGTCAAAGAGGATGTACCAGAATACCTACTCGATAAGCGTGTCATACAGCTTGATCTTGCTGCCATGATCGCTGGCACTAAATACCGCGGTGAATTTGAAGAGCGTCTCAAGAAAGTCATGAATGAACTGGCGAAGAGCGAGCAAACTATTGTTTTTATTGACGAGTTGCATCTACTCGTTGGTGCCGGGGCTGCTGAGGGCGCGCTCGATGCTGCCAATATGCTCAAGCCGGCACTTGCTCGGGGTGAACTCCATCTGATTGGTGCGACAACTCTCGATGAATACCGCAAGCATATAGAGCCGGATAGTGCTTTGGAGCGCCGCTTCCAGTCTATCGTTGTGAAGGAGCCAAATCTGCGCGATACGCTTGCTATCCTGAAGGGTTTACGTAGCCACTACGAGTCACACCATAATGTTACATTGGGTGACGAAGTACTTGAAGATGCCGTCTTTATGGCCGATCGTTACATCAGTGATCGCTATATGCCGGATAAGGCAATTGATGTTATCGATGAGGCGGCCGCTCGTGTACGCGCCCTAAAGGGCAAGCAGCCAAGCCAGCTCCGTGACTACAAGCGTCAACTCACTGGTCTTAACGACAAGATGGAAGAAGCCGTTACTGCCGAGGATTACGAACGCGCAGCACTCTACAAACAACGTATTAGCCAGTTACAGAAATCGTATGACGAACTCACCGCCAAGCAGGAGAAAAAGAATACAGTCGTACTTTCTAGTGAAAATATCGCTCACGCCATCGCGACGATGACCGGTATTCCGGTAAAGCGCGTACAGAAGTCTGAGCTCAAACTCCTCACTCAGCTCGAGCGTCACCTTGGCAAATACATCATTGGTCAGGAAGAAGCGATCGAAAAAGTCGCTCGTGCCGTTCGTCGTTCACGCTCCGGTGTCTCTAGCCAGAAGCGACCAATCGGTTCGTTCGTCTTTATGGGCCCGACCGGTGTCGGCAAGACAGAGCTCGCTCGCGTACTTGCGCGTGAAGTCTTCGGCTCAGACGAAGCCTTGATTAAGATTGATATGAGCGAATTTGGCGAAAAGCACAATACTTCACGACTCGTTGGCGCCCCGGCTGGCTACGTCGGCTATGATGATGGAGGCCAATTGACGGACAAGATCCGTCGTCAACCCTATAGCGTGGTACTGTTTGATGAGATAGAGAAGGCCCATCCAGATGTCTTCCAATTACTTCTCCAACTACTTGAAGATGGTAAGCTGACCGATGCTAAAGGACGTCAGGTCGACTTTAGTAATACCATCATTATTCTCACTAGCAATCTTGGTGCTGATGAGATGATGAAAGAATCAAGCCTTGGTTTCCACGCCACAACTCAAGAAGACCATAAAGAGCTCGAACATGTCCATGGGCGTAATGCTATAGCGGCGCGACGAGCACTGGAGCGTATGATGCGCCCTGAGTTGATCAACCGCTTTGATGCCATTGTAACATTCCGCGCGCTTACTCGTCGCGAAGTTAGCAAGATCTTCACCGGTCTCATTAGTGAGCTGCAAGAACGCTTAGTACGCAAGGGAATCCGTTTGGTCATTATGCCAAGCGCCAAGAAATTTGTGATTAATCGTGGCTATGATGAAAAGTTCGGTGCACGTCCACTGCGTCGTGCAATCCAAGATGAGCTTGAACATCCGCTTGCTGAGGGAATTCTCTCTGGTGAATACGAAAAGGGAACAGTTGTGACTGCTGGGGTAAAAAATGGTCGAGTATCGCTCCTCCTCACTCGGGAAGGTTGAGTCAAGGAATGGTAGCGGTCGGTGGTGGACGCTCATTCTCAGCGTCCTCCTTTTTGCTGTCGTCCTAGTCGGTCTGGCTTATCGCTATACTATTGTCGATCAAATTACTGTATGGCAATACCGACCGACTGCCGAAGTACAATCTATTGCCACGAAGGCCAGCCTCTCTAACAAAGGTACATTCTACTTTTATGCTTCCCGGCCGGAAGTCGATGGAGCGGAGGCGTTCAACGTTCATTGTCAACGCAAAGAAGAGCATAGCGCTATCCTCGGCTGTTACGATGGTCGTCAGATTTTTATTTATAATGTCACCGATGATCGCTTGAAGGGAATTAGGGAAGTCACGGCCGCGCACGAAATGCTCCATGCGGCATGGGATCGGTTAACTGAAGGCGAACGTTCCCATATTAGTAGACTGCTCGAGGAGGAATTCAAAAAGCACAGCACAACTGAGCTTCAGGAGCGTATGGCGTATTACGAACGCACGCAGCCAGGTGAGCGGATTAATGAGTTACATTCAATCATCGGTACAGAAATTACTGATCTCAGTGACGAACTTGAATTGCATTATAAACTCTATTTCATCGAGCGAAAAACAGTTGTTGCTAAACATGATGCCTATAGTAAAGTTTTCAAGGATCTAGAAAACAAAGCGAATACCTTGTTAATTAGGATCGAAAACCTCCAGAAACAGATAGAAAATAAGAAGGTAGAGTATGAGGCGGCGATGATCGCACTAGAGCATGAACGTGCTGCGCTAGAGAAGCAATCTGCTTCGATGAATCGTACTAGTCAGTCTGAGGTTAGCGCCTATAATACGCGAGTATCGGCCTATAATCAGCAGATTCAATCTGTCCGGGCACAGTATGTTGAGATTACTCAGCTCATTGCTGAACATAATGATAAAGTAGTCGAATACAATCAGATCACCAGTAACCATCAAAAACTCCAAGATAGCATCGATAGTCTAAAAGCGCCGCAGTAAATCACGACGCTTTTTTATAGCAATTCAGGATGTCGTTACAGTACGACGTATGGTGAGTAAACGTCCCAAGCTGCTTTTTGCTCTACGCTTAAGGCTTTTACTTCGTCGACGACAGTCTTGAGGTCGGAATTAGTCAGCGTTACATTCTGGTCGACATTGATTTCTGTCCATGCGGCCTTTTCAGCAAGCTTGGTTTCGGCAGCGATGACTTGTGATTTTTCGAGGGTTACGCCATTTGCTGCCGCGTAAGCCTGGAGGGCCTTCCGAGCCAGGTAGGTATAGTTGTCACCTTCAACGGCCTTATAGTTATAATCTTGAGTTTTAGATTTTTCCTCGCTAGTCTTTTTGTATTCAGCGGCTTTCTTTTCATCAGCGGCTTTCTTTTCTCGCTCAACAGCGACTTCTTCGTTCTTCTGTGTTTCATCGACTTGTTGATTGTTGTAGATGAAGAGTCCGCCAAGCAATACGACAGCCGCAATGATTCCAGTGGCCGCACCATGTTTTTTTATGTAATCCATTATTACCCTCCGTGCCCACCAGATTGTTTAATTGTGTATGTTTAAGTATATATCATGCTCTTGCCTAAAGCGCAAGTAGTACGTATTAACTCACCACCTTTGCAACATATACATACTCAAAAAAGCAGGCACTCCGTATACTGTAGTTACGACTAAATAAATACAGAAAGGAGGCCTGCTATGGCCTATTCTATCAACCCTAACCTCCCTAAGGCGAGAGCAACCGCTATGAGGCTACTCATTGCAGAGGGTTTACCCTCTGAAGTTGTTGCTAACAAATGCGGTGTTCACCGCAGTACTATCTGGCGCTGGAAGAAGAAATGGGATGAGTTAAACAAGAACGTTCAGTTCGACAACCCAAACAGACCAAACCGTATCTTTAGCCTAAAGAACAAGCTAGCAGCTTGCAAGTGGCTCATTAAAACGATTAGCTCCAGGCCAGCTACGTGCTCACATGCCATCAGTGATGAGATTATTCGTAGGATCATGGAGCTTCGCTCCATCCTCAAGCGCTGTGCTGAGGTAGTATGGCACCATCTTACGACTGAGGATGGCATAAAGATTAGTCTGAGCAGTGTGCGGCGCATCCTGAAGCGTAACCACGCGTTTGATGGAGCCAGGAAGAACAGAGTCCGTCCGGATAATCCCAGAAGACCAAAACCAACCTATCCAGGTGAGCTAGTCCAAACAGATACGATTCACTACATCTGTCCGATCACGTACAAGAGACGCTATGTCTATACTGTCATTGATCTATACACACGCT
>JBPPME010000062.1:0-2124 GCA_051305895.1 Saccharimonadales bacterium (SeqCode) | reverse complement strand
TGGATAATGCGCTTTTAGGTACGCTGTCCAATACGAAATTAGGCCATAACAAGCGGCATGGGATTTATTGAAACAGTAGGCTGCGAAATCTTCGAGCTGCTTCCAAAATATCTCCATTTGCTTGCGATCTGCGTCTGATTTTTCAACCGCGCCATCAATAAAGCGTGTTTTCATCTTTGCCATCATTTCAATATTCTTCTTACCGATCGCTTTACGTAACGTGTCAGCCTCACCACCTGTGAAGCCAGCAAGATCCTTTGAAATCTGCATGACCTGCTCCTGATACACTAGGATACCGTAAGTATTTTCCAGTGCGCCCTCCATTTTTGGATGCATGTACGTGATTCTGCTCTCACCATGCTTTCGTTTAATGAATTCATCAATGAACTGCATCGGACCTGGACGATAGAGCGCAACCATTGCCACGATATCCTCAAAGACCGTCGGTTTCAGCTCACGCAGATATCGCTTCATACCTGCAGACTCAAGCTGGAATACACCAGTAGTATCACCTCGCTGAAATAGCGCGAAAGCTTCCATATCGTCGAGTGGAATATCCGACAAGATAATTTCATTTTTGTAGACCTTGCGGATGATACGCAGGGCATTGTTAATAATTGTCAGATTGGAGAGACCAAGGAAGTCCATCTTAAGTAAACCAAGTTCTTCAATCGGACCCATTGGATACTGCGTGGCAACAACACCTTTTTGTGACATTTCGACAGGAGTGTACTTGGTGATGATATCCGGTGCGATCACCACGCCAGCGGCATGTACGCCGTGTGAGCGAATCGTCCCTTCAAGGCGTACTGCGAAGTCAATCACACGCCTGGAGACTAGATTATTAGTGTATTCAGCTTTCAAATCAGCATCGTCAACAATACTCTTACTCAATGGGATATGGCGCCCTTGTACTGGTTGCGGAATCATTTTCGATAGACGGTCAGCTTCAGCGTAGGGAACTTCGAGCACACGCGCCACGTCACGTACCGCCGTACGAGCCGCCATCTTACCAAACGTCACAATATTGGCCACGTGATCCTCACCGTATTTCTGCGCGCAGTACTGGATCACTTCATCGCGACGCGTATCCTGAATATCAATGTCGATGTCCGGCATGGAGATACGATCAGGATTCAAAAATCGCTCAAAGAGTAAATCGTACTTCAGCGGATCAAGTTCGGTAATATTGATAGCAAATGCGATGATTGATCCGGCCGCCGATCCACGCCCCGGACCAAAGATAATACCTTGGTCTTTGCCCCAGTTAATAAAGTCTTGGACGATAAGGAAATATCCGTTGAAGCCCATGCTGTCAATAACACCTAGCTCAAAGGCGGCACGTTCAAGAACCTTTGCATCAAGTATTTTCTTGGCATCATCGACAGTGAGTTGCAAGGCATCGTTCTTACTAACACTTCCATATCGGAATGCCAGACCTTGATAGACCAGTTGATGTAGCATATCCTTTTCAGACTCACCGTTTGGCGTCGGAAATTTTGGAATCAATATGCCACCGAGTGCCAGTTCGACGGTACACATATCAGCAATTTTGCGCGTATTTGCGATGGCCTGAGGGTGGGTTTTACCCCAGCGCGAAATAATATCTGCCGGATCAGTCACATGGAGTTCAAAATCCTTCAAACTCATGCGTCTTTCGTCACTTAGATACGACCCAGTACCCACACAAAGTAAAATCTCATGCGTATCCTGATCGTCGTGATTAATATAGTGACCGTCGCTCGTTACTACACATGAGATATCGAGTTCGGCGGAAAGTTTCTCCAAGTGGCCGTTGATTTTCACTTGCACATCCCAGGGGCTAGGGGAGTCTGGATGACCGTGATCCTGTAACTCGAGATAATACCGATCACCAAAGATTGATTTGTACCATGCGGCGACTCGTTTCGCCTCTTCGTAATTGTCCATGCGAAGATTTGCGCCAACTTCACCACCTACACAGGCACTCAATACAATCAAGCCTTCGTTATACTTTTCGAGTAGCTCGTGGTCGATACGCGGCTTGTAGTACATGCCCTCGAGATTAGCCGCCGACGAGAGAGTCATTAAGTTTTTGTAGCCAGTTTCGTTCATCGCTAATAGTATCAAGTGATACCCTGTCTC
>JBPPME010000025.1:0-11177 GCA_051305895.1 Saccharimonadales bacterium (SeqCode) | reverse complement strand
TGAAGAACCAGGCAGCACTGCTATTACCGCGTGCCGATTCCCTCGCAGCATTTGAACAGGTTACGGAAGAGCTCATAGGATTGCTTACTACCCTTGAGCCTTTTGGGAATGGCAACCCACAACCAATTCTAAAAAGCGACAATGTACTTGTAACCAATCAACAACGCATGGGAGTGGAAGGACAACACGTGAAGCTACAACTGCAAGATAAGAGCGGCTTCAAACTTGAGATGCTTGCTTTTTCAGCACCGGAGTATTTTTTCGCTGAACCTGGAGAGTATGTGACGGTGTGGTACCATCCAGATATCAACGAATGGCGAGGGCGTCGTAGTGTGGAAGGGCGGCTACTTCATTTGGAACGACAGTAGTTGTATTTGTGTGTCGTATCTGTTACAATGACGTATATATGGTACAAGTTACACGTAAAGACGAGAAAGAAGCGAACGAAAATTTAATTCGTCGTTTCAACCGCAAAGTTTTGCAGAGTGGTGTTTTATCAACTGCGAAGGCTTCTATGCGCTTCCAGAAAGACATCAGTAAGACTGAGCGTCGTGCGAAGGCGATTATTCGTCGTGAGCGCAAGGCAGATAAGCTGGCGAAAGCTCGCCTGGGAATCCGCTAATCTATGGCGCTTAAGCAGCGCATTCAAGACGATATGAAAGCCGCTCTTTTGGGCGGCAATCGTTTTGAGGGTGACACATTACGAAATTTGAAAGCTGCAATTCTCAACGAAGAAGTTGCTCAAAACAAGCGCGAGAACGGTCTTTCTGACGAAGAAACCGAAAAGATCATTGCCCGCGAAGTGAAGAAGCGCAACGAAAGCATTGCGTTGTACGAGGAAAATGGTCGCCCAGAGCTAGCCGAGGATGAGAAGAGAGAAATTAACGTCCTTTCATTGTATCTTCCACAGCAGCTTGGTGAAGATGAGCTAAAAGAAGTTATTACGAAAAAAATCGCTGAACTTGGCGTGAGTGGTCCACAAGCGATGGGTCAGGTTATCGGTGCGGTCAAGGTTGAGGCAGGTAACACTGCTGATGGCGCATTGGTTGCTCGTCTCGTCAAAGAAGCGCTGAATACATAAACAGAAGGAGGATTCATGATATTACTCTTCGGTCCAACAGGTGCAGGAAAAAGCATGCAGGGCCAAATGCTTGCGGCGCGTATGGGCTGGAAATGGCTATCAACTGGTGAAATGCTACGTGACAGCAATGATCCTACAGTAATTCAGATTTTAAAAGGTGGTGATCTTGTAAGTGACGGTGTCACATTTGAAGTATTCAATCGGGCTGTCCAGGATGCTAAGGCAAAGCAATATGTGAATATTATTGTCGATGGTTTTCCGCGCACGAAAGTTCAAGCCGAATGGCTTGCAATGTACTTGGAAAAGACGGGTGAGAAAATTGATACCGTTATAGTACTCGAGGTGCCAGAAGGTGAAATCATGAGCCGTCTAGAAAAGCGTCATCGTATGGAAGATACACCAGAAACCATTGCCAAACGTATGATGATTTATCGCCAGAAGATGTATCCCATCCTAGGAACATTTGCTGAAGATGGCGTCAAGGTAGTGCATCTTGACGGCACTGGTACCGCAGGAGAAATCCACGACCGTATTTATACCGAACTTGAGACAAACGGACTCGTATAGTATGGCTCAACAGCGCAAAACAGATGCTGAGATTCAAGCGATGCGTGAGGGTGGGAAAATCCTCGCGACGATTCTTGATGATCTCAGGAAGTATGTGCAACCGGGGATGAGTGAATTAGATATCGATGTGTGGGCAGGTGAGCAGATAAAAAAGCATGATGCCATTGCGACCTACCATACAGCCGAGGTGAACTTTCCGGGCAATATCTGCATTAGTGTGAATGATCAAATCGTACACAGTGTACCGAGCGAGTATATATTTGAGGCTGGTGATGTGGCGAGCTTTGACCTCGTGATCGAGTACAAAGGTATGAAAACCGATGCAGCATTTACGATGGTGGTTGGTGAAGATCCAACGGGAGTAAGGAAACATCTTTTGAGCACGACCGAACGCAGTCTGTATGCTGGTATCGATGCCATCAAGGGTAGCGGTACACGGACTGGTGATATCGGTGCAGCCATCGAAAAAGTGCTTACTGGCGGCAAACTTGGTATTATTCTTGAACTTGTAGGACATGGTGTCGGACGGGAAATGCATATGCCACCGGAAGTACCGAACTGGGGACGAGCGGGCAGTGGTGTCACACTTACCATTGGTGATACGATTGCTATCGAACCGATGTCATCTCTTGGCAGTGAGAAAATTACTCATGATAACGAAGACGGCTGGACCATATCGACGCATGATGGTAGCTTGGCGGCGCATTTCGAACACACTGTGTTAATCACTCAAAACGGTGCTGAAATCCTTACCCAGCTATAAGCTTGTAAAATCTATGCCATAACCGGTATACTAGCTTTATGCAAGAAAACTCTCGCTATGCAGTCGGTATCGATGTAGGCACGACGACTGTTCGTTGTGTTGTCGGACATATTGATACGGCAACCGGTGTACCGACAATCGTTGGCGTCGGTAAAGCTCCAAATACTGGCATGCGCAAAGGTACAGTTGTCCATCTTCAAGGACCCGCCACGGCAATCGATGATGCGCTTGGTGAAGCGGAACGCATGAGTGGTTATCAAGTTAATGCCGCTGCGCTCAGCATCAATGGTGCACACCTTCTTAGTACGAAAGCCGATGGTATGATTGCAGTCGGTTCGCTTGACCATGAGATCACCCAAGAGGATCTCCATCGTATTGAAGAGGTGGCGACGATAGGTAAGGTACCTGCGAATCGTGAGATTCTCGATGTAGTACCGCACTCATATCGTCTCGATGGGCAAGATGGCATCAAAGACCCGCTTGGTATGACAGGAACACGTCTCGAGATTAACGCTAATGTTATCTCGACGCTCAGCCCTCATCTCCATAATCTCGAAAAAACTGCCAAAATGGCAAATGTTGAAGCACATCCTATTTCACCATCAGTCATCGCAGCATCACATGCTGTGCTGAAAGAGGCGCAGATCGAAAACGGTGTAGCGGTCATTGATTTCGGTGGTGCAACAACGAGTGTTGCGGTCTTTGAAGAGGGCGATTTGCAACACGTGGGCGTCATTCCTATTGGTGGTAATAATATCACCAACGATCTGGCTATTGGCCTCAAGACTGACCCTGAAATCGCGGAGCAGGTGAAAGTGTTGCATGCTGACGTCTCGCCGCGCAAGGATATTGGCGGTGTATCTATTAAGCACGATGGTAATGTTCATACGTTCCAGCTTAAGGATGTCGACGAGATTGTCGAAGCGCGACTTGAAGAGATTTTCGAAGATGTACAAAAAGAATTAAAGAAAGCTGGTCGTGCCGGTCAGCTACCAGCTGGTGTCGTCATTGTTGGTGGCTCATCACACATCAAGCACCTTGCAGAATACGCTAAAGAAGCATTAGGTCTTGCGGCGCAGATCGGTAAGCCGATGGGATTCGGCGGGGTGTCAGAACAAGCTGAAAAGCCAGAGTTTGCTGCAGCTGTCGGATTGATGTTTATGGATAGCGAGCGGGATGCTCTTCGCGGTGATGCAAAAAAGATGAAGAAAGTTAGTGGAGCTTCTGCTGGCGCGACTATTGATAAAGTTCGCAGTTTTGCCAGGAGACTTCTCGGGAAGTTCAAGATTTAATTATATCGATCAGAATGGTATACTAGGAAAGAATATTTGCAAGTAGCGGGGGAGATGATTATTCCATGCCTGAAGTAAAGCCAAGTGAGATACAGTCATTTGCTAGTATAAAGGTCGTTGGCGTCGGTGGAGCAGGCGGTTCAGCGATAAATCGCATGAAAGATGCCGGTCTTCATGGCGTACAGTTCATTGCAATGAACACGGATGCACAGGCCTGACATAATTCAAAGGCCGATGTGAAGATACATCTCGGTAAAGAAACGACAAATGGCCTCGGTGCCGGCGCTGACCCATCAAAAGGTGAGGCTGCGGCTACTGAGTCACGCGATGAAATTCGTGCAGCAATTGAAGGTGCGGACATGATATTTGTAACCATTGGTGCCGGTGGTGGTACTGGCTCAGGAGCAGGTCATGTAGTGGCAGATATCGCTCGCGAACTCGGCATTCTTGTAGTGGGAGTGGCGACTCGTCCGTTCAGTTTTGAAGGTGAGAAGCGCCGTCAAAACGCTGAGTGGGCAATTGCGCAACTGGGTCGTCAGGTAGATACGCTGATTACAATTCCGAACGATCGTCTCTTGCAGACCATCGACCGTCGCACACCTCTGCTTGAGACCTTCAAAATCGCCGATGATGTATTGCGCCAGGGGGTGCAGGGTATTTCAGAACTTATTACTGAGCACGGTCTTATTAATCTCGATTTTGCTGATGTAAAAGCTATCATGAGTAACGCTGGAAGCGCTCTTATGGGTATCGGACGCGCCAGTGGTGACGACCGTGCCGCACAGGCTGCACAACAGGCTATTGAATCACCTCTTATCGAGGTATCTATCGATGGTGCGAAGGGTGTACTTTTCAATGTTACGGGTGGCTACGACATGAGCATGAGCGAAATACAGGAAGCAGCTGAAATTATTACCAGCGCTGTTGCTCCTGACGCCAATATCATCTTTGGTGCGACACTCAAGCCAGAAATCGAAGATGAGCTAGTTATTACCGTCATTGCAACCGGTTTTGACAGCGAGTACTTTGAAGAGAAAGCGGCTGAAATCAGCCAACAGATGGCTGATGCAGTGAAGGATGAAGACATTGCTGATGTTAACATGGATCTTGATAAAAAAGATGGTGCGAAGGAATTTGCCGAAGAAGCCTCAACTGACATATGGCAGCAGCCGGAAGCAGTTGTAGAAGAGGATGACGACACCCCAGCTTTCCTTCGGCGCCGTAAAAAGAATAAAAATACTGAGGAGTAACCCCCGACATGAGCAGCCCGATCAATATCGGCGATAGTCGTGTCATCGAATCTCGTGAGGTGGGTGATGGCAAGACAATCCGCCGCCGCCGCGAGACACCGGACGGACGACGCTTTACAACTTACGAACGTATCGAAAAACCAAATCTTGCCGTCATCAAGAAAGACGGCGATCGTGAACTGTTCGACCGTGACAAACTAGCTTCTGCTATCAAGCAGTCAGTCGGCAAGTTTTTCTCATCAGAAGTCGAAGTTGAGGAAATCGTGGACAGTGTCGAAGAGGCAGTCTATAATCTCGGCGAAAGTGCCGTCTTCTCTAAGCATATTGGTGCAATCGTGCTCGATGAGCTCGAGAAGAAAAATCAAGTAGCATATGTGCGCTTTGCCAGTGTATTCCACGACTTTAAGACACTTGATGACTTCGTGAAGATTTTAGCCGATCGTGCGCGACAAAAGGAGATGGGGGTAGAGTAGTGCGCGTCTTAGCAATCTACAAATATGAAAGTGATCATGCACGTGAAGTGCTTGATTTTATGCGTGATTTCCAACAACAAACCGGTAAGAAACTAGAAGAAATTGATCCCGACACTCCCGCGGGAGAACAAACCTGTCGTACCTATGACATCGTCGAGTATCCGACACTAGTCGCACTCAGTGATGATGGCCGAGTACAAAGTATGTGGCGTGGACGACCATTACCGACAATATCTGAGGTAAGCTACTATGTTCAGACAAATTAAGGAATTTTTCACCCATGAAGAAAAGATCATCCGCGATAATCGATGGATTTTCTTGAGCATGCTAATTGGTGCGACACTGAGCTTGATCGCATCTTTTGTATTATCTGTAGAGACTCTCCAGCTAGCAAAAAATCCGGATGCAGTGCTGAGCTGCAGTATCAATATCATTCTCAACTGCGCGACGGTTGCAGAACATGCTAGTAATGAAATGTTTGGATTTCCGAATAGTTTCCTTGGTATGATTAGCGAGCCAATCGTCATCACGGTGGCGATTGCTGGCCTCGCAGGTGTGCGTTTTCCACGACTCTTCATGGCGACAGCGCAATTTTTCTACACTCTCGGCTTTATCTTCGCCTGGTTTCTCTTCGGTATTAGCTTCTTTATCATCCAGGCGCTTTGCCCATGGTGTCTATTAGTGACGCTTACGACGACTTTTGTGTTCTTTGCCATTACTCGGTATAACATTAGGGAAAATAATCTCTATCTCTCGAAGAAATTATCGAAGGCTTTGCACGGATTTATCGAAAAAGATTACGATAAGTTTGTTCTCGCGAGTATTGTCGCCCTTTCCATAGCGGTAATCATAGCCAAATACGGTAATGGTCTATTTGCGTAAAACTGTCTCAGGAGGTAAAATAACAGGGAAATCCGTTTGAGAGGCTATCACCCTCGAATTCATTATGAATACGGATCGGGAAGAAATCTAGTAGGAAAGTAGAACCCGACGTGAACGCGATGTTACAGCGATAAAATAAGTGCTAAGAAGAATCTCTTTTTAGAAACTGGATGGTATCACCCATATGGGTTCCAGTAGCTAAAAAGGGATTTTTATTTATTAAAAAAGGACGTATATGGGAACAGAATACTTGAAACCAGTTCAAATATCAGATGCCGAAGCAGATTTTGAAACGCTTGCGGATATGCGTAAATCATTTGTACAGTTTAATAATTTTGACCTTGAGCAAATAGTGAAACAACTTGAGAGCGAGGAAGATTATGAAGTTTAAGAGTGGGATGCGTCGACGAGCATTGGAGTACGAAAAAGACTGGGCAAGGCGCTGGAAAGCCGACGGGACATTTGAAAAGTCGATCGAGAAACGTCCAAAAGACAATAGCTATGTATTTTATGACGGGCCACCGTTTATCTCCGGTATTCCACACCATGGGACGCTACTAAGCAGCATCGTCAAGGACGCCATGCCACGGTATCAGACTATGAAGGGAAAGCGAGTTGAGCGTGTCTGGGGCTGGGATGCTCACGGTTTGCCGGCAGAACGCTACACCGAAAAGAAACTGAATATTCACTCGCGCCAGGAAGTGCTCGACTACGGACTGGAAAAATATATTATTGCGACACGCGAGAATATGCTCGAGACTAGCAGTGCCTGGGAAGATGTCATTAATCGTATCGGCCGCTGGGTTGAGTTTAAAGGTGCCTACAAAACCATGGATAAAAGCTACATGGAATCTATCTGGTGGGCCTTCAATACACTCTACGAAAAGGGTAAAATCTACGAAGGCGAAAAGGTATTGATGTACTGTACCTTGGATGGCACACCGCTATCGAAGGCTGAAGTGACCATGGACGCCGGCTCGTATCAGGATGTGACTGACCCGAGTGTTTTCGTAAAGTTCAAGCTTGAAGACGGTTCAACGCTACTCGCCTGGACGACTACGCCATGGACGCTACCTGCCAACACCGCTGTTGCAGTCAATAAAGATTTGACATACGTTGAGGTTAAAATTGCTAACGAAAAGTTTATTCTAGCGAAAGAGTTAGTGGAAAAAGTTTTGACTGATGAAAAGCATCAGCCACTTCACTACGAAGTCATCCGTACGCTAAAAGGCAAAGAACTTGTCGGTAAATCCTATGAGCCACTACTCGGTGTCTATCGTGGCGAAAACGCTCATAAAGTTTGGGCAGCTGACTATGTCTCTGCTGAAGATGGTACGGGTATCGTCCATTTGGCACCAGCGTATGGCGAAGAGGACTTCGAATTCGCTAAAAGTAACAATGTACCTGTTGTGCATGTCATCGACCAGAATGGTTTTTACACCGAAAGTGACTGGAAGAGTGAGAACATTTGGGAAGCAAACAAGCCGATTGCCAATGCCTTATATAGGCAAGGTGTCGTTTGGAAGATCGACTACATTCGCCATAGCTATCCACACTGTCACCGGTGCGGTACAAAGCTAATGTATCGCGCTCATCCTAGCTGGTTTATGGACATTGATGGTCAGCGTGAAAAGATGCTCGAGAAGAATGAGCCGATTAATTGGTTCCCAAAGCATGTCAAGAACGGGCGGTTCGAAAAGACTGTTCTGCAGGCACCAGACTGGAATATCTCTCGTGATCGTTTCTGGGCGACGGCGATGCCAGTCTGGAAATCAGAAAGTGGTAAGACGAAAGTCGTCGGCTCATATGCTGAGCTAAAGGAACTTTCGGGTGTTGAGCTTGAAGATTATCATCGTCCATGGATTGACGATGTAAAATTCACGATTGACGATGAAGAATATACTCGCATCGACAAAGTGATGGATAGTTGGTTTGAGGCAGGAAGCATGCCGTTTGCACAGTTCCATTATCCATTCGAGAATAAAGAAAAGTTTGAGGCTAATTTCCCAGGCGATTTTATCGTGGAGTATATCGGTCAGGTACGCGCATGGTTCTATTACATGCACGCCATGAATGTGGCACTTTTCGGTGAAAACAGCTTCAAGAACGTCATTGTAACCGGAAATGTTGCCGGTAATGACGGTCGCAAGATGAGTAAAAGCTACGGCAACTATACCGATCCGAACGAGTTGATGGATAAATTCTCAGCTGATTCACTGCGCTTCTTGCTGCTTTCGAGCCCACTACTCAACGGTGAAGACTTTGCGCTTCAAGATAAAGAAGTTGGTGACGTGGCGCGCAAACTCAGCACGATCTGGAATATGTATGATTTTTTCACGATGTATGCTGAAGTCGACGGCTGGGAATATGACGGTGAGTTAATCGACCCGCTAGATGATGTCAAAAACCCGTTCGATATCTGGGTGATCTCACGCCTACAACAATTAGTTGCCGACGTGGAAAAACACATGGATGCTTATGACTTCCCGAATGCGCTGGCTCCGATATTGCCGTTCCTTGATGATGCGAGTAACTGGTATGTACGCCGCTCACGTCGCCGCTTCTGGAAGAGCGAAGATGACGGCGATAAAAATGATGCTTATCGTACATTGCACTATGTTCTTGTACGCTTGAGCTACTTGCTGGCGCCATTCACTCCGTTCCTAGCTGAAGAGCTGCACGAAAAGCTTACAGGAGATAAAGAATCAGTTCATTTGAAAGATTGGCTGTCTGCGGGTAATGTCAACGAACTAGTTATGAACGACATGGAAACGGTTCGTGAATACGTCAAACAGGGCTTAAGGCTACGCGCAAAGTCAAGTCTGAAGGTTCGTCAACCGCTTGCGAGCGTGACGGTTCCGAAACTTGGTGAATTCGTTGATTTCGAAGTGATTTTGATCGACGAACTGAATGTGAAGGCTGTAAAGATTGGTGATGAGATTGCTATCGATGAAACATTAACGGTAGCTCTTAGGCGTGAAGGTCTAATGCGTGAAGTAGTTCGTCACGTACAGGCGGCTCGAAAAAGTGCAGGTTTGAACGTTGACGATAGAATCATGCTGAGTCTTACATCTAATGACAAAGAGCTTAGCGAAGCTATCAAAGAACATGCCGAAGTTATCCAGGTAGAAACACTCGCTAAGCAGCTCAAGCATGGTGTATACGACTACAGTACCGAGGTAAAAGTTGAAGGTGCAGTGCTGACAGTTTCGCTTGAAAAGGCTTAGCTAAGAATACTTACGGAACGGGCTATAACAAGGGCAACGGTAAAAATTGATATCATTGCCTGAGTCGCCATGAGCAACTTCGCTTGCTTAGTTAATGGATGAGCACTGGCTGTCGCGCCATTGATGGAGTTGATGACTGAGATGTAAAAATAATCGACGAATTGTGGCTTCCAGGTTGGGAATTCGTGCGCCAAGTCTTGTTGAGTGAATTGAAAGTCCTTGTCTGATTTCGTCCAACGGCGATTGGTTAATGCCGGACTGTCTATTTCCCAGTACCAGACTGCATAGACGATTATGTTAGTGACAAATATGGCGAGCGCGGATCCAAGTAGCTCGATACCATTGGTAGCGCTACCTGAAATAAGGGCATAGATGACGAACGCTAGGGCAGTGAAGTTGGCGAGCGTGATTAATCCGATGAGGGTGGTTGCTGCGGCGTGCTGCAGTGCACGGCCATGGAGACTTTTGAAGCTTGTAGTGAAGCCAAGTATAATTCCAAGGACAAGCTCGATTATGATGACGATATACTGTGCGTCAGCCAGGAAGCGATGATTCACGCGCCATACGACCACCTGCAAAGCGATGGCAATAAAGAGGGCAATAAGTGCTTCAGCAATTTCAAATCGGGATGGTTTTATATATTCACTCATAATGATTCCATGATAGCATAAGCGATAGGGACTTGACTTTTTGTTGCACTTATGCTTAAATGAGGTTATAACTAATTAAAATAAATATGTCACTATTAGAAAAGCTCCACCACTCACTATCACTCCCAGCACCTGATCCATTTGGGGCGGGACTTGCTGAAGAAATCGCTGCCGAACAGGCAGAACCGGAAGCAATCTACTTGGATGAACCTGTCGACACCGATGCCGAGCAGCTTGTGCGGAGCTGGGAAGAGATTTCAGCCGACCTCCACCAAGATCCACTCTGGTATTCGGAAATAGATGAATAGCATTTGCTATACTTAGTACAGTGAAAGAACTTTCTGACGAACAATTTGATGCACTTATATCTCGTGCTATGGACGAGCTCCCTCAGGAGTATATCCGCGGTCTCCATAACGTAGCCATCTTGATGGCAGATGAGCCAGATGGATATCAACGAGAGAAAAGTAAATTACGGCATGGGCATTTGCTGCTCGGACTTTTTGAAGGTGTACCAAAAATTCGACAAACAGGAAATGAGAGTGGATTACTGCCGAGCAAGATTACATTATTCAAGTACCCCCTTCTAGCTATAACACATGATGAGACGAGTCTTTTCGAACAAATCAAACGTACGTTGTGGCATGAGATTGCTCATTATTATGGGCTTGATCACGAACAAATCAATATACTCCAGAGTCGCTAACTGCATTAAGCTTTTAATTTGCTGAGAGCGAGAGTATACTGATTAGCAGAAACGAGAGTTTTTGGAATAGAGGTGACTTTATTGTGGAGTAAAGTCAAAACCATAAATTTACGTGAGGAGTACAAAATGGTTATAGCGAAACGGAAAACTTTAACTCGTGCGACAACCTCCTCGATGTGAATTATAAAGATGTCGGATTTGCTGTAGTGAGTGGTGAGCTCGAGGGAGAAAAGACGAATGTCATTGTAGCGCTGTATGGGGCACCGAGTGTCATAGGAGCGTCGCT
>JBPPME010000058.1:0-2526 GCA_051305895.1 Saccharimonadales bacterium (SeqCode) | reverse complement strand
TTAATTAGTCGTTTGTACCACAGAAAGGATTAGTCACTATGGCTAAAAAAGCAGATTTGCTCGAAACAGCAGTAGCGCTCAATATCGAAGTAACTGAGAAAAATACTATCGCAGAGATTGAAACTGCGATAGCCGGTGCCGAAAAGCACGAAGTCAAAGGAACTGCTCCAGCAAAGGCTGGAAAGCGTAGCGAAAAGGCGCTCAAGGAAGCTGAAGAGAAGGCCGAGAAGGAAGCACGCAAAGAAGCTGGCGACACCACTCCACAGAATGAAGAAGCTGAGCACGTTAAACGTGGTCCAAAGCCAGTTACTCGTCCACGCCTCGACCGCCAGGGAAAGAAATTTCAAGAAGTAGCGAAGCTTATCGAAAAAAATAAAATCTACAACCTCACCGAAGCTCTCGAAATTGCCACCAAGACCAACCCAACTAAATTCGATGCATCAGTTGAAATCCACGTCCGACTCGGTGTTGACCCACGCCAGGCCGACCAGAACATCCGCGCAACTGTTTCACTACCAAACGGTACCGGTAAGACGATTCGTGTTGCCGTATTCGCTCCAGAAGCCGACCATGCCGCAGCCTCAAAAGCCGGTGCTGATGTCGTAGGTGATGAAGAATTCCTCAAGCAGCTCGACAAAGAAGAATTGAACTTCGATGTCCTCGTTGCAACTCCTCAATATATGCCACGCCTCGGTAAGTATGCTCGGCTGCTCGGGCCACGCGGTTTGATGCCAAATCCAAAGAGTGGTACCGTTGCTACTGACGTCGCCAAGGCTGTTTCCGAAGCCAAAGCCGGTAAGGTTGAATACCGCGTTGACAAGCAAGCTATCGTACACCTGAGTATTGGTAAAGTAAGTTTCGGCGCTACCAAGCTTGAAGAGAATGCAAAAGCCTTCTTTAATAGCCTGCAGTCACAGAAACCATCAAGCCTCAAGAATGCCTACGTCAAAACCACTGCTATCAGCACCACTATGGGCCCTGGTATCAAGGTTGCAAACGTCGTTAACTAATTGATGACGCCTAAGAAGAGATAATGACCCTACGCCTAGTCGTTAAGCACCACCCTGGTTATAACACAACCAGGGTGGCTTCACCTTTTGGATCCTCTACAGAAGGCAGGTCTTTTACTGCGTGAACCCTTTTCAGCACATGCCAAATACCCTCTATATATCCATCTTAAGAGAGTAATTAGTACTATATAACGCAGTTGCTTATCATCCTGCAATAGAGAAGCATCACACGATATACTTAGATTATTATGAAGTATGAAGATATATCACTCATCCATACCTCGTTGATATATTCATACCTACCTATTCACGGAATTAGTCTCTTGAGCAAAGCCTTGAACCCACTCGAGTCAAATAAAAACTAAGAACGATTGATACTTTTATCGCAGCTGAAAATCACCTTATTGAAAAGAGAATTATATAATACTTATGCTATATTGAATATAGGAACGGAGCGAATATGAACCAGTATCTTGATTTACTGAGAGATATCAAAGAAAATGGCACCGATAAGGGCGACCGCACTGGTACTGGCATTCGGAGTGTCTTTGGTCGACAGGTTCGTTATAAGCTCGCCGATGGCTTCCCAGCGGTCACTACCAAAAAACTCTATTTCAATTCCGTCGTTCATGAACTTCTATGGTTTCTGAAGGGAACCGGCAATATTAAGTACTTGGCACAAAACAACGTCCACATATGGGACGAATGGCCGTTCAAAGCATATCTACAAAAGAACAATCTGCCCATTCCTGAAGTGAATTCTGATGAATGGAAAACACAAATGAAAGAGTTCATTAGCAGAATCGCTATCGATCATAACTTTGCACTGAGGTGGGGTGACCTTGGTCCAGTATATGGAGTGCAGTGGCGCAAATGGCCAGATGGAAAGGGGGGTCGTATTGATCAAATCGCCCAAGCAATTGATACAATCAAAAATAACCCAAATTCCCGTCGCAACATAGTCAGTGCTTGGAACGTTGCTGAGATTAATGAAATCGTCGACATCGGTGGCCTGCCACCATGCCATAGTCTCTTTCAATTTTACGTGCACGACAATAAACTTGACCTGATGCTTTACCAGCGCAGTGCTGATACCTTCCTTGGTGTACCATTCAATATCGCCAGCTACTCACTGCTCCTAGCTATGGTTGCGCAAGTTACAGATTTGGAACAGGGTGAATTCGTCCACACGCTCGCGGATACCCATATCTACAGCAACCACTTCGAGCAAGTCGACGAGCAGCTCTCACGGACACCGAAGCAACTCCCAACACTATGGCTCAATCCCGATATTAAGAATATCGACGACTTCACTTTCGACGATATCCGTCTCGAAAACTACGATTCATATCCACCGATTAAAGCACTGATTGCCGTTTAATTTTTGCAGTTTATTCGATTGAATAGCGACAATCAAACATTGGACGAACTACAGATCTAGAAGAAACCGCTTCATACCCTATATTCCACGCATCAGACAATGTTATGCACCATTAGTATCTGTCTCTTATACACA
>JBPPME010000012.1:0-2448 GCA_051305895.1 Saccharimonadales bacterium (SeqCode) | reverse complement strand
CGCCGAAAGATGTCATGCGCGAATTGGCTGCGTACTTGATTGATACTGGTCGTTTGCGCGAACGGGAACTTGTGCTACAGGATATCGAACGCCAACTGGCGACTCGTGGCATGGTGCTTGCGACGGTCGTATCAGCTCGTCAACTTTCTGCAGAAGCAAGGACGCTGCTTGAAGATCTAGTAAAGACTGAATATGGCAGTGTGACAAAAGTAGCCTTGCGTGAAGTTATTGATGAATCAGTTATTGGTGGTGTGCGTCTAGATATGCCGGGTAAACAGCTTGATGCAACGGTAAGAACAAAACTCGAGAAATTGGTAGTAGAAAGGTAAAAACTATGACAGAGATTGCAATAAAAGAATTATCGAATGAGCTTCAGGCCGCTATTGCCGGCCTCAAGACAACAGAAGGGCTCAAAGAAGCTGGTGTGGTGATCCGTGTCGGTGACGGCGTAGCTTGGGTCCACGGCCTGAGCGGTGCTGGCTACAGTGAAGTGCTCGAGATTGATTCAAAGAGTGGTGTCATAGAGGCATTCGCCCTTAACCTTATGGAAGACGAAATCGGTGCCGTTATTTTGGGCGACGACTCTCAAGTTGCTGCTGGCGATACAGTACGTCTTAGAGGTACGGTGCTTGAAGTACCAGTTGGTGAAGAGTTGCTCGGTCGTGTAGTTGACCCACTTGGTCGTCCAATTGATGGTGGTCCAGCTATTAATACGAGGCATACAGGACGAGTCGAGCGTGAGGCTATCGGTGTTCTCGGTCGTAAGCATGTTCACGAGCCAATGATGACTGGTATCGTGGCGATCGACGCTATGTTCCCCATTGGTCGTGGTCAGCGCGAGCTTATCATTGGCGACCGTCAGACAGGTAAGACTGCCATCGTCATCGACACAATGATTAACCAAGCGAAACAAAAGACTGGTGTCGTCAATATCTATGTTGCGATTGGTCAGAAACTTTCTAAGGTTGCCCGTCTCGTGGAGCGCCTCAAACAAGAAGGAGTTATGGAACAGACCATCATCGTCGCGACCGGTCCAGCCGACCCTGCGTCGATGCTTTATCTTGCCCCGTACTCGGCAACAGCTATGGGTGAGTACTTCCGTGACAACAGCGGCCATGCGCTGATTATCTATGATGACCTCACCAAGCACGCGGTCGCTTATCGTCAAATGTCGTTGCTGTTGCGCCGTCCACCAGGACGTGAGGCATTTCCTGGTGACGTCTTCTATCTACACTCTCGCCTACTCGAGCGTTCGGCGAAGCTTTCTGACGATCTCGGTGCTGGCTCATTGACTGCCCTGCCGATCATCGAAACGCAAGCTGGTGATATTTCAGCATACATTCCAACCAATGTCATTTCAATTACGGACGGTCAGATTTTTATGGAGACAGATCTCTTCTATCAGGGTATTCGCCCGGCTATATCTGCTGGTCTCTCGGTCTCACGTGTTGGTGGCGATGCACAGACTAAATCAGTGAAATCAGTTTCGAGCCATTTGAAGCTGGCTCTGTCGCAGTTCCGTGAACTCGCAGCTTTTGCACAATTTGGTAGTGATCTCGATGAAGCGACTAAGGCGCAAATTGATCGCGGTCAGCGTCTGACAGAACTACTCAAGCAGCCACAGTACACGCCAGCGGGTATTTGGGAACAAGTTGTCAGTATCTATGCGGTATCTGAAGGTCTCTTTGATAAAGTACCAGTAGCTAAGATTAAGGGCGCTCAAACGGCCCTCCTGACCAAGCTATGGGCTGACCATAAGAAAGATATGCAGGAGCTCAACAAGGGCGACGAAAAGATTGAAAAAGATAGCCCATCAGCGAAACTTATCGTGAAAGCAGCGACTGCGGCTGCGAAAGGATTTGAGGACTAGATGATTGAATATCGGGAAGGTCGACGCATCATGATGATGCCGCTTGCCGAAGAGACGGCGCCTCTTTTTTGTGATGAGGACAACAGCACATCGGAACGTAGACCAGGGATTAAGATGCGAGTAGAGCATGACCTAGGAGTAGCGGCTATGCTTACTACACTTGATAGCTACAAGGAGCTTGATGAATTCGGTTTGTCGCTTGCCACAAGGAGCGGAAAACGTGGCTAGTCAACGCCAACTCAAAGGTCGCATCCGCTCGGTAAAAAATACCAAGCAGATTACCAAGGCTATGCAGATGGTTGCAGCTAGTAAGATGCGCAAAGCTCAGGAAGCAACAAAAGCAACCGCACCGTACACGCAGACGGCTCGCGACATTTTGGCGCATCTTTCGAGGCAAGGTGCGACCGAGGGTCATCCGCTATTCGAGACGCGTGATATCAAGAAGCGTCTACTAATCGTGATTGCAAGCGATAAGGGTCTTGCCGGTGCATACAATAGTAATGTTACGAAGGCATATCTCAAAGAACTCATGAGTGATGGCAAGGCCGGGATTAAGACTAGTACGATCACCATCGGTC
>JBPPME010000048.1:0-5092 GCA_051305895.1 Saccharimonadales bacterium (SeqCode) | reverse complement strand
GTTTCCCCCATTGATTAGTGAGATGCTTGCCATTGGTGAAGAGACGGGTGAAACAGAAGAAATCATCCTCAAGGTAGCAGATTTCTATGAAGAAGAGGTCGATACCTTCATTGGCTCTGTTGCGACGATTATCGAGCCAGTCATGATGGTCTTTATGGGTGGAATCGTCGGTATGGTAGTGGCAGGCGTCATGTTGCCAATCATGACGATGTCGAGTAATATCAAGTAAGCTCTTGACGGAGCGAATAAGCATAAGCTACAATCGAGCTATATCCAGCGCACGTACGCTCGGACGAATCAATCATTTATTATAATGAGAAAGGTGTGGGCAAACACATGAAGAATATTAAAAAGACATCAGGTTTTACGCTTGTTGAACTATTAATCGTTATCGTGATCATTGGTATCCTTGCGACTATTGGCTTCGTAGCATTCTCTGGTGCACAGAATGCAGCAAAGAAGAGTGATGCTGAATCAACGGTCAGCCAGGTAAAGTCGGCACTTGGTGTTTGGCTAGTTGATGAAGACAACGCAAATGGTACATATCCACTTGACAAACCTGAAGTACTTACTATTCTGCGTGATCAGAATAATGATTCAGTAGCTGATAAGTTTAGTGATCCCGGATATGATTACTCTCTAACTGGTGAAGACTTTACAATTACAGCAGATGATGTGCTCTGGGGTGGCACTAACGGTCCTGACGCCGGCGACATCACAGTCACCAACTAATTACTCGTAACGAGTAATACAAAAAAACGAGGCTTAGTCTTCGTTTTTTTGTGTATAATAACCATAAGTATGATTCAAAAGCAGAGAGGTTTTACTATCGTTGAGTCGCTAGCGGGTATTGCTGTAATAGCGGTGATAGTACTTGGTGTAGCTACGATGTTTTGGGCTGGCCAAGCAAACCTACAGCGCTCTGCGGCGTATGACGCGGCGGTACGTGAGGCCAATCGGAAGATTGAGAGTATGCGCAACAATACCTATTCTGGACTAGTCGCGGGTACGACTATCGATTTTTCTGGCGAGCTACCAAACTCACTACCAAATGACAGTGTGGGTAAGGTTGTCATCAGCGAACCAGAGGTGGGACTGAAGCGAGTCGACGTGATGATCGAATATAGAATAGTGGGACAGCAGGAGAAGGTACAGCTCAGCTCGATGATCGGTATACTGGGGATAGCTCGATGAGGCTGCATCGACAGTCAGGCATGACTCTGGTGGAACTCTTAATCGCGACAACTATCACGGCGCTTCTTTTCACCGGCATGGCGATGTTTACAGGTACTTATCTACAAAATAACGCCATTGAGACAGCACGATCACGACTCCTCGCTGATAATATCGATATACTTGATCAGATTACTGAAGATATCCGTCAGGCGAGCGGTGCCGATGAGAATAATCGCTATCCAGACAGTTACGCTCCTGGAGGATCAGGTAGTCCACTGAGCTGGGCTTCGAATGACTCGACCCTTATCCTAGCGACGATTGCGGTAGACGGTGATAAGAATGTTATTTACGAAGACACCACTCAATATGTACCAGCATTGGACAATGTCATTTATTTCATATCTGGTGGCGTACTATATCGACGAACGCTCGCCGGGCCTGCCGATAATAATGCAGCAGTTACGACTTGTCCTGTGAATGTCACTGAATGCGCGCACGACCGTACATTGTCAAAGTACGTGTCGAAATTTGACGTGCACTACCTCGATGAAGACGATGAAGAGGTCGATCCGAGCGATGCACGCTCAGTGGAGGTTACTCTAGGGCTTGCGGTAATGAAATACAATCAAGAAATTTCAACTGAGTATACAGTGAGAACGGTGTTTAGGAATTAGTTATGATGAAAAAGATGCGTGAGCGAGGAGCAATATTACCAACGGCATTAATATTGTTGGTCGTGTTTACAATGATCGGTGTTACCTTTTTAGAACTGGTGTCCTTTCAATTCAAGCTTACTCGCGAATCGGCACCGCGAGCGAGTTCGGTACTAGTGGCGGAGGCGGGAGTCGAAAAGGCCGTCTTGCTACTCAACCAAGATGATGAATACACCGGCGGTACGCAGACATTTTTTGACAATGTTACGCAAGGTCGAGGGGTCTTTACTGCTGCCGTAGAGGAGATGAATGATTCCAATGCTCGTACAATCGTCTCGACAGGTACTATTTATCGTTACGGTACGGACGAGGTGCTAGGCAAGCGTACGGTACGCGTAGTTGTGGTTGGTACTAGCTCAGAGGGATATTCAGTTGCCACGGGTCCGGGTGGCTTGATATTGGGTGGAAGTGCGGCGATTACGAATTCGAACGTGGCGGTCAATGGTTATATTACAATGACTGGTGCTGCTCGCATAGGTACGAGTGCGTATCCAGTCAATGTAGATGTGGCTAATATAGCTTGTCCTACGGGCAACACTCCAGGGCCAACCTATCCAACTCTGTGTACATCTACTCAGCCGATTTCACTACAGCATAGCACCTTTATTTACGGTACTGTTTGTGCGACGGGACAGACGAGTTATGGGCCAAATCCGAGTCATAATATCCTGCCAGGTGCTGGTGGAGAAGGCTTAAAGATAGGCTGTGTGGCTCCATCGGTATCACCACCAAGCTATGACCGAGCAGTACAAATTGCTGCCGTCACTACGACTAAACCGAGTAGCGATCCGGACATCAACTGTAATACATGGCGGACTGGCATAGAATTTCGACGCACTTGGCCTGCGAACATTAAAATCACAGGCAATATGCCGGTGGATAGTAGTTGCGATGTGACCGTGACAGGTAATGTCTATATAACGGGTAATCTGACGCTCGGCGGCGCTGCAAAGATTCGTGTGGCCGATAGTCTTGGTGCTACGCAGCCTGTCATTCTCGTCGATGGCACCATTGATGTTGGCGGATCAAGTCAGGTTATTACCAATAGTTCTGGTACTGGTGTAAAGTTCATTAGTTTCAAGGGTTCTGGCAGTTGCAATCTAGCCGCAAGCTGTAGCGGTACTGACCTTAAGACATCTCAGGGGGTACTCACAGTCAATATTCGTGGTGGCGTGAACATGCCGGGCAATGTATTTCAGTCGTACTGGGGAAAAATAAAGATTGCGGGCTCGGGCAATATTGGTGCGGCAGCTGGTCAAACCGTTGACATGGATGGTGCTGGCACGGTGACATTCGGTACGGAACTCTCTTCAGGAGAGAGAAGTTGGACGATCAGCAGCTATCAAAGGGTATATGAGTAATTTCTGTGCTTGTCAGGGTGGTATTAAAAAGGTTATGCTTATAGGTGAAACATGAAAATTTCGGACGATTCGTTGTTTTACCATAAGAAACCCCTCTTTGGCCTAGACGTAGGTACGAGGGCAGTTAAATATGTACAATTGGAGCGTCAGAAATCGGGTGCGCGGATGCTAGCTTGGGGTGTCTCTACAATCACTGATAAAGTGATGAATGATGGTGTCATCACGAATGTCTCGCTCGCAGCAAAGATCATCGAACGTATGGTTAGCAAGTATGGCGTAGGTCAGCTGACTACTAATCGTGTAGCTATGAGCATTCCAGTATCGAAAGTGTTTACTCGTGTGCTTACTCTGCCAAGTATGTCCAAGAAGGATCTGGACGAAGCAGTACGTACCGAGGTGCAGCAGTCGGTACCGATGCCTATTGAAAAATTATACTGGGATTACGAAGTAATTAACACTGATGATTCCAATAATACCTCAATTCAGCTTATCGTCACACCACGAGAGATCGTTGATTCGTATGAAGCGGTATGTCGCATACTTGGATTAGATCTAGCACTGATTCAGACTAATATTCATGCTGATGCTCAACTCTGTGCAGTATATGGTGAAGTAACTAAGGGAGCACCGAGTATTATTGTTGATATTGGTGGTGCTTCAATGGATATCGGTGTGTTTGACAATGCTCTACGCGCTACAGGTACCATCACGTATGGAGGCGATAGCATTACAAATGCTATCGAACAGTCGCTCGGTATTACACATACAGAGGCACATGATATTAAAGTCAACGAAGGCCTCAGCGTCGGTAATCACCAGAAAAAAGTAAAGCAGGCTATAGAGCCAATCCTCCAAAATATGATTTCTGAGATACAAAAGATGCGACGTTTCTATACTGAGCGTATTTCTGACGAGACACTAGTCTCGCAAGTATTATTGGTTGGTGGGGGAGCAAATATGCCTGGCCTTGGTGATTACTTTGTCGATTCCTTGCAGCTACCAAGCCGTGTTGTCGCTCCATGGGGTGGTATTAAACTTGGTAAATTACAAGCACCGGAAAAAGTTGACCAGCCACGCTTTCTGACATGCCTCGGCCTCGCGTTGGCAGATCCAGATGAGGTAGTGGGATTATGATCAATCTCGTTTCTCCAGATCACCGCAAGAATATTCAGATTGCCAAGAGCAATTCTGTGCTTCTTGGCTACATTCAGATTTTATTTCTAGCAGCTTTGGTAATAGCTAGTGTTGTCGTAGGTGCCTACTATTTCCTTGATTTGCAGCATACAGACGCAGTCGAAATCGCCAACATTGAAAAGAAAGATGTCGCAGAATTGGAGCCGTACCAAAAGAAGGCGGAGAATCTTGCCGGAAGCATGACGGCGATTGCTGGTGTATTTGATAGCGAAATATCTTTCTCGCTACTGCTTCAAGAGCTTGGACGTAATATGCCAACCGGCGCAGCCCTGCACGGGCTGGAACTTTCGACTGATACTGTAGACAGTCCTGTCACTGTCACTGCATATATTGGTACAGAAGCGCAGGGGGTAATGCTGCTTGAAAATTTCCGTAATTCATCTGTAGTAAAAAGCGTTACACTTCGCACTGTACAAAGACTGGATCAGCCATTTGCTGAGAAATATTTTTACTCATCGACCTATGAACTCACTCTGAATAAGGAGGCGATATGACACCAAAGAAATTGAATATTACTCTCTGGGGTATCCTTGGCCTCATCTTGGTAGCTATTGTTGCCGGTTTGTATTTTGCCGATACGGCGCTCGCTAGTCTTGCAAAAGATACAGCACTAATACGAGCCGATACCGAAATCGCACGTAGTCAGAT
>JBPPME010000042.1:0-2288 GCA_051305895.1 Saccharimonadales bacterium (SeqCode) | reverse complement strand
TCCACACCTCGGCGTTCCAACAATGGTGCAGTCCGTCGCGGCGGGGGTTGACCGTTACAAGCGGTATATCCCTTATCTCAATCGAGCAGGCCAGTATCGGGTAGTGCATATTTTCTCGCCCACCCAATCCTCTGATACGGCTGGGATTGCACGGGCCTCTAATATTCAGGTGACTATTGTGCATAGTGACGGGACTTCCACTCGCGTCGAAAATCAGCGATATCCCGGACCTGGTGCAGGTTTCGATGTGCTCGGCGACTTCTACTTTCCGTACAACATCAGTAACGGCATCGCGGGTGGAGGTGGTTACATCGACATCAACACAAGCGGAGCTACCACTGACGGAATAGTGATCGCCGGGATTATCGCGTTGTTCCCTGTCGATGACGCCGGTCTTAAAAGGTTCATCCTTTAACAGATGATGGCTATATTTTGAGACTAAGAAGTGACAGGTCTTGGAAACGGGTCAGCTTTTTGCTTGCTTGCTTGCTTGCTCAGGACGGGACGGGCTGGGTTCGAACTAAATTACAGGGGTGGATATGAAAGAACCGCCCTTTCGGACGGTTCCAACATTTGTACCTTGTTGTCAGCACAACTCTTTCTTGACTGACCAAGGAGAGAAGTTATTGTCGGTCATAGAACTGGGTCTATGCTTTTCTCTGCTTGCTCTGGCTCACAACAATAGAGGAAGTTATAACTACAATAAAGGGTGATTTAGCCTATTATTGATTGCAAATTAAAGGCGAATTCACTCAGCGAAATGGGAATGATCGTTTAACGTCCATAATCGCCAAGCAAAATCTTCTTCGAATGCTTCCCTATACTTCAGAACCGTGATGGCTGTATTTTCTATTGATGCCCGTTCTTGAAATCGCTTCATTAATGGACCAGTCAAGTTATCACCAAGCAGAACACGAGCCACCATAGCACGCAAGAAGTAACCATGCGTAACTACAGCTAGCGTAGACTCTGTGCGAGCTTCCAAAAATGCCAGTGCTTTATCTACTCGTACAATAGTGTCATTATAGTTTTCCCCATCGCTGATTCGGGAACCGGGGGTATACAGAGTTTCTTCCCACACTCGCCAAACGTTATTAGCCTCAACGTCCGTCCACGGCTTACCGTCAATTTCGATTGGTTTAATCCGTTCTACAAAGAGATCGGAAAACACCACGTCTTTGCCAGTACTTTCGGCAATATACAGCGCCGTCTCCTTTGCTCTCTGCACTGGACTTGCAATGAGTGTTTCAAATTTGACGGATGTCAATCTTTCTGCAATATTTTTTGCCTGGCTTCTCCCTTTTTCGCTCAGAGGGGAATCAATTGACTGAAAGACGGGTGATGCGTTATCTATACTCTGGCCGTGACGTACGAAGTATACTGTTTTTTTCTGTTTTGAATTCATGCTTTAAGTATATCAATAGTTGTAGCTAATTGAGACGTCCGCGTTTTCAGTTTCATTTCTAATCTGGGTATATAAAAAGTCAGAACCATTTTCACAGTTCTGACTTCGTCTATTCCAGCTTGGCTCCCGGGGCGAGATTCGAACTCGCGACCAATTGGTTAACAGCCAACTGCGCTACCGCTGCGCTACCCGGGAATACTCAGAGTATTATACCCGTGATACCAGAGGTCGTCAAGCTACCGCAGTTCATCGATTTTACGCGTCAGTTCAGCGATATTAGCCCATGAACTGCCGTTGCTCATAATGACAAGAACGTAGGTGCCTTTTGGTGAGTAAACGATAGCGGCATCGTGAAGCAAACCATTCATGAAGCCGACCTTGTCCGATACCGATCCGCTCGCACCGGCCGGAATACCCTGACGATAGATTTGGCGGCTCATCGCACTCAGGAGACGCGAACGCCCTGCGCTAGAAATCGATAAATCACCTCTTTGTAACTTCGTAAGGAAAAGCGCGAGATCGGCAACCGAGGTCTCTATATCCTCATGCATGAACGTCGACTTCGTGAGGCCAATCGCATTGAGTTCGTTGGTGAGCCATGAAAAACCGAGCTTTTTAAGCATCGCTTCGGCACAGGTGTTATCGGAACGGACAATCATCACTTCAAAACACTGTTCGAGATTCTGCCCGCCCGAGATGTTACTGTCATTCCAGCTCCACTGTCCAGCATCAACCTTGCGTATGACGCCGTACGCCACAAAAAGCTTATAGGTACTCGCCGTCACCCAGATCTTATCAGCGTTGTACTGCGCCACACCGGAGCCATCAAGCTCGATAAGGAACGCTGCAAATTCACCGGCGTGCTCAGTATCATAGTTTTTCA
>JBPPME010000052.1:0-2073 GCA_051305895.1 Saccharimonadales bacterium (SeqCode) | reverse complement strand
GCGTCGGCGGTTTTCCAGCCGAGGATTTGCTGAGCGGCTGGGTTGATGAGATCAATGTTACCCTTACTATTAATGGATATGACACCGTTGTCGATGGCACGAATAACTGCATCGGCTTTGTCTGAGGAGTCGATAGGTGCGGTGTTGTTCTGTCCTGCCGCAGTAGTCAGTTCACGCTTTTGACGGTGCCAGATAATGAAGCTCGCCGTTAGCGGCATGATACCGATGCAAAAGAAGAGTACAATTTCTGTCGGTGTTATTTGCTCGGAAGTGTAGAAGAGGTAGCCAAGGTATCCGAGTAGTGAGATAGCCATAGGGCCAAGCCCCCAAAAGCCAAACATGCCAGAGAAGACGGTTAATACTACCCAAAGGCCGACGAATGGTGAAGTTGATCCGCCGGTAGTATAGGTTAGTGCACCGATAGTAATCGAGAGAAGTAAGAAGATGCCCAATGCTGTCGAGAAAAGATAGCGTCCGGTAATCCAGATATATGCCAAGAAGCTGGCAACGCCAGTAATGATACAGAGTGCGATAATCCAGCCCGGAATCGTCAGAAGTACCGGCGATAAACCAATGCTGGTTGTAAACGGTAGTAGGTACAACACAACAATACCCACCGATATAAACATCGCTGCTTCACATATACGACGGTGCCAAAATTGGCTTAAATGTAATGGTTTGATTAGGATGCCCCCCCCGTATCTGATACTGCTTACGTTACATTATGTATCAAACAGTACTTTCTGACAATGGTAGTTCATGGTGAATTTGTAGCTATGAGCGAAAATGTATATCGACGGCCGGCACGAAATGCTCTCCGCTCTTATGGAAGCTGCTCCACTCTTGCGGTGTCGTGTTGCAGGTCAGTGCAATATTAAATATGGTTCAAGACTAGTTTACCTCTCCCTCTCACACCAAATAACAGATGGGGTAAAATTAGTCTTGAGCCTAAAGTGAATACCTCCGTTACATGTTAGGCTCCACTGTTTGGTTACTCTAGCACCCCGACCCATCCCGCGCTTGGCCTATGGCTTGCACGACACTTTCAATAGTAGAATCAATATCAGATTTATACAGTTCAAAGTATCGACCGCCATTATTCCAACCGTAGCAAACGGCTGCCGATAGCGAACCTTGCATTCGATTTGATGGATCGTTTGTGTATGACCAAATTGTCTGGTAATTAATTCCCTGGCTTCCCTTGAGGCTGGCGTCAGCTTGCGCTGTGCGGGTGCTGCCGATAGCATTTAAGTCAGCAGCAAAATATGATACAGGTGCCGATGCTTTTACGCTGTTGAAGAGCTGTGTCGCAAACGCCTTGCCATCATTGCCATCATTCGCACGAATAAAGCTAATAGGTAGTGAGACTAATAGCTTCTTGCTAGGAAATGCACTCGCTACACTGGTTATCGTAGTCGTCCACGCTGACATATAGCCTGCACGGCTATAGGGAATACCACCAGCCAACTGCCCATTGGCGCAACCAAATATCGTCATCTCAGACACAGGTGCACCTATCGAAATCGCCTGCACTATGTCTGATTTTCCGCTGTCGCTGATGTGCTGTCCAAGTGCAGTCATAAACTGCGTGTACCGTTGTATATAGGTATTGTCCCACGGCACTGGGTCAGATCCGATCCACCGTCGACCGCATGCGTGTTCTATCGAGTGAATCAGCCTTAAGGTTCTTGGAGGAGGACGTTGTGAGTGTAGAAAAAGAACTAGCAGAAGTCGAAATAGAAATAGCAAAACAACCGAATTTAGAAGCCGAATTTGAGGTAGTTTTGATGTATGCGAAATACATTTTAGAACACCTGTCTGAAATGCTTCTTGACCTCAGTAATCCGATCAAAAAAGCAACCTACTTTGGAGCATTATTCAACAAGATGCCAACTTACCCGCAAATAGATTTGAGAACCACTAAAAACAGCCCACCACCAGAGGTAAATGAGCTGTTTAAATTGAAAACGTCTTTCTTATCCACGTATGGTGACCCACGTTGACCAAACATGGAAACCTTTGCTTGAGGGATTAGAGCGAATTGATGCAGCGATCGAAGAGCTAATTGTAGAA
>JBPPME010000109.1:0-3434 GCA_051305895.1 Saccharimonadales bacterium (SeqCode) | reverse complement strand
TACTTTCTTGAGTTGGTGCCATATCAGCCAATACTCTACTGCTGCGCCCAGTGCTGTGCCCACAAGCATCAGCCACGGACGACTGCTGAGCATACTATCGAAAAAATCTCCTATCAACGCGAGGCCGATCGTGGGCACGAACATTCGCCAAGTAGTGTCGCCAATGGTTCCGAACAATAACAGAGCCGTCGATTCACTCGGCGGCGTAGCAGTGGTGTCGACTTTATCTTTCGACGATTGCGCCATCTACGAATATACTATACCAATAAATGAGAGGATTGCCTAGCATCCTATCTCTTCATTTAGGGGACAATGGTACAATGAAAGCTACTATGCCACGTCGCCATTCACATCAAAAGCATACGCCGTTTTCATTTCAAGAGACTTGTCAGGAAAAGCGTCGCTTTGCAAATGAACACGACGCTCAGGAGTCTGCCGAGTCACTCATGGCTGAAAATATCGGCTTACAACTCCATATCTACAAATGTCCGCGATGTCATGGTTGGCATCTGACGAGACAAAAGCTTTCATTATAGCTTTCATTCGGCCAACAAACGTTATATAATGTATAGTGAAATAAGAAGGGGATTAACTTAATGACAGACAATGCAAAAACAGATGACGAAACACCAACCGTTACGGTATACAGCACGACATGGTGTGCATTCTGTAAGACTGAGAAGCAATGGTTGGATCATCTCGGTGTAAAATACATCTCGAAGGATGTTGAAGAAGATGGAGCAGCAAACAAAGAGCTTCTCGAAAAGCTTGAAGGTAACTTCCAGGGAGTGCCAGTTACCGACATCAATGGCGAAATGATTCTTGGCTTCAATCGCCCGGCCCTACAGGCCGCACTCGAAAAGAACAATCTCGTCACTGCATAAGTACGCCTCAGTGCCGTCCTCTGCCACCCACACATTATGGGTGGTTCTTTCTTGTAATATGCCTTGTTAATACAAAAGGGGACAAGACAACAAGTTACGTGCCTATACAGCACATCTTTACTGCGACACGGTGTAGTTCAATATTTTAGATGAGACAAATATCTCGCACTTAATTTTCCTGAGTCAGACGACACCTTGCCGTGTAAATTAGCCGATGTAACACTTTATACAGACTGTCCTGTCATTGAAAGATACAGAACCCGAATGTGTTCCAAACCTAAAACTAATCAGGTGCAGCTCTATAGGGTAAGCTACAAGTTTATATTACTCGCGAGGATATTCAAGAATTACCCCAGGCAGATGTCAATAGTCCAATTATCTTCGGTGCCACGGAACTTCTGACAGCAACCGACACTGAGGTTACGTTCGAAGTACAACTCGCCTCATTCCGCTTGGCTTGTTCGCAGGCCAATCATCCGAACCTCGCAGTAGATATCTGACCGAATTAGTATGGAAGAGACTTCCGACGACATACCGAGAGCCTAAAGCTCATCGAACAGGTCGTTAATACATTCCTCATACAGAAAAAACGTGTGCCACTATAACGGCACATTTGTGGCTATGCCTGCCATCGAATGCTACTATATTGAAGATTCCTTCGCTCAATCTAGATAGATGGGGATTAATCACCTACCGGCAAACCGTAGTGTCGCCTACTCACTGCAACATAGAGCTGTGCTAACTTTTCCACTTGATATTTTTCGGTGAACATACCGGCTAAGCGCTTGCTCTCGATACCGTACTTCTGACGCTTCTTCTCATCCGAGAGAAGATCAATGACATGTGCCGCAATATCATCGGAATCATTGTCGGCGAACTCGCCATTTACACCCTGTTCCATCACTTCAGACAGTTCTCGATCAAGCAATATAAGTGGCAAGCCACTTAGTGCTGCCTCATGAACTACCCAGCCTTGAGTATCCGTCAATGAAGGGAAGACGAAAACTTTCATCGAGCCGTAGGCGACGCCAAGCGTCTCGCGCGGCAATGCGCCAGTGAAAGTGACACGCTCCGGGTGTGACGACTCACCTGCCAGTCTCTCGAGAACCTCGCGATGTTCGAAATCACCCACAAAGAGAAGTCGAGCCTTCGGTCGCTGTTGCACGATTTTCGTGAAAGCCTTGATGAGCACCTCAAGATTTTTTTCCGCACCCAAACGTCCAACAAATCCAAATACTTCATCGTCTTTGGCGATGCTATACTGCTCGCGGAAGCGCTTCAGCCCTGTATTTGTCGGAGGCGGTAATGTATCGACACCATTGGGCATTAGTGTAACGTCGTACACGTAATCATCACTGTGTTGCCAGCTCTCCAGTTGCGTCTTGCTCTTGCGAGAAAGCGCAATTACTGCGTCACATTTGCTATACACAAGGGTCACCATACGCTCCACGATGTCGATATTCCACTGTACACGACCGCGACGTGGGCGATAGAGCTTTACGAGCTCTTTAATGTCTTTCCCGTTGAATTTTACCGTAAATGGCATGAGAGTGATTAATGCTAAAAGACCCGGAAGCAACATACCTTCGCTGTAATGTTCGACATATTCACGCAGGTCGGTACAATGTTGCGCGATTAATGGCGTGTCGGTTTTATGTGCTGCGTAAACGCCCATGAGGCCAATCTGACCAGGAGTAAAAAAGTGGATCACATCCAAATCAAACTCCTTGACACGTGTCAAGACGCGTGGCGGAAAGAAAAGGCTCGTATCATAATCATCATAGAATGCCCCCTTGACACTTGGGAAACGGACAATATGCTCATCTTCTTCGAGAAGTACAGCGTGTTTACTTGGACGGATCGAGCTTGCCGGACAAAATATAAATACCTCATGTCCCTGAGCTTCCAGATGCTTTTTAAGTGATTCAACCACGAAAACTATGCCGTTGATAGACGGTCGGTATGTATCAGTAAATAAGCCGATGCGCATAGTTCTTATTGTGATTATACCAGATTAGTATCTCGCTTTGATGAGTTGGCGGTAAAGGACAACCAATTGATCCGTTACGATGCGGCTGTCAAATTGTTGTGCCAACTTCTCGGCAAGCGTGATATACTCCACCCGGAATGATTTGTCACTTGCAAACCTACTGATATGATCGATGAATGTATTGTCGCCTGCCATATCAACAAATTCACGAAACGTATGATTGTAGTCGTTGATATCACGTAGCAACACAGGTAGACCACTTGCCGCTGCTTCTGGTACCACGAGACCGAAGGTCTCCTGTTCGCTCGGCAGCCAAAAGAGATCGGCCGCATGATAAAAATCAACCATATCATCGAGCACCACCTGACCGGGAAAATGAATATTTGGTAGATTTGAATTCATGAGTTTTTTCATTGCCATATAATCGGCGGCTGCTCGTCCGAAAGGGATACCACCCACCCAAACAAATGTGACTTCTGGTAGCGCTTTAGCAGCCTCGAGAAAAAGGTCAACACGCTTACGTGGCTGAACCTGACCGGCTCCAATCACCAAGAATGTAC
>JBPPME010000069.1:0-2331 GCA_051305895.1 Saccharimonadales bacterium (SeqCode) | reverse complement strand
CCATTTCTGCCAACCTAGAGCATATTCCCCCTAGTTTATCTGGAGCTTCGCAAGGCTTTGATGGCAGAATGTGCCCTCACGGGAACTTTGAGTGGCTGGTCGTAGAATTAGATTACACCAATACCTTTTGGATCTTTCCATGTGCAGGATAGTGCTTCGAATGCAAGCTTTTCGGCAAGGGGGACTCGTAATAGAGAGCATTGTACTTTCACGGTTTGATTATGATTTGGTTGAATCTCAAGCAGTTGGATCTCGCGGATCACTGGATTGAGCTCATGGTAGATGGAATTGATCTTCGACCTGGACGAAATCTCGGTAATAGGTCTGGATAGCCTCCATAAATTATTTGAGCCTTTCCAGCTTCGGAACTGATTCTCTCTTGATCGCAAATCTGAGCAGGTGCGGTTTCAGTGGCTGGGAGCTGCAAAGTAAAAGTAAAGGCCCCCGAGCTGTCTCGGAGGACTAAGATAAAATGGACAATGAGGAGGGCTGGCCCAAGACATTATAAAGCACAGTTGATTCGTCTGACATTGGTACTTCACTGAGGAGTGGCTGGATTCATTGGATGCGTTTCTCCATTGCCCCGCTTTGCAATTATCCTCTCGAGCACCAACTGGGCAAAGATAACGACAGCCATAAGTTCATAGGTTGGTAAAAAAATCTTGTGCCATCTGACATTCATAGGTGTAGATGCATGAGTGGGCAGCCAATCTTGCATCTTTGGCAAATTACCACTCGATAGATAAGACAACGTTGTGGAACCGGCGAACCAAAAGATTTACTTAAGTTCCTCCCACTACTCAGGCTGTCTTCGTCCATCCTCAAATCTTTGCAGCACAAAGTTTCCCAAAAGTGCACTACGACACTTAGGTTCATTACTCTCGCCTCGTCGCAACTCAGACACGGCCCTCACTCGCTCCGCCCTGGCACTTCACAACGAAATGTTCAGCCCAAACTACATCACATATTCTGAGACTGGCCGATATTGCGATAGCCTTGGTACATCCATATCAACAGAGTCCAAAAGACACAGAAGACATTCAGTTGGGGAGTTTTGGAATCTGTTGGTTTGGCACATCATGCCGCGAAAGCGGGCATCGGTAAGTGTACAATCTCATTATTTTTCCGTGGTCATGGAGATACTGATTACAGTTCAAGAAACCTACTGAAAGCCACATGTCCAGAGACAATTCCTGCTGTGGAGATTGAAGTGACATTTATCGATGCGTGGATGGACGGTTGGATAGGCATGTGAAACTTGGGAAATGGCTTGAGCTTCTGGAAGTTTCTTTGGATGGTGGGATACCATTGTAACGAATTTGAATGACATATCATGAATGAAAGTAAGGCTGTCTTTTCTCAAGCACCGGTCTGCGTGCAACTTGTGATTGTTGTGATGTAATCATGTCAGCGACCTGAGTCGAGCAAGGGTCTGGACTCGATTTCTAACCTACCGTATTCAAAAGTTTGATTACCGGAAAGCGTGGAAGCTACCAAGTATTTTATGATTCAGAGACCGACATCGTACTTTGTCGTTGCCCCAATCTTGAGTGATATCACATTGGACTCTGGGGACTTTGATCTCCAAGAGGAAGGACTCTTCATGATCCAGAGTCTGGTGCCGTGTCAGCGCCACTTCAGCGGGCCCTCTCTCGCTTGCAAGGCCACAAATTTTTATTGCAGGTGAGTAACCAAATAAGCATGTTTTTTTAACATCACAATACTAAAGCGTGGTCAGATAATCCGGAATGGTGTAGTGTAAGTCCTTCCCCTGGTGTTTCACTTCGCCGAAACGCAGACTAACAAGTAATCAGGGCTAGCATTTCTGCCTCTCATGATCTGTATAAAAACAGCAAATTTGTTCGCAGGAGACCGGGGTTCAATTCCCCGTTCCGGAAGAATTCTTTTTGCGTTCTGTCTTTTTGTTTTGTTTTTCGATTATGGCTTCTGGCTTGCTCGTCCTCTATGACAGTCTCAGTGTGTCTTTGTTGTTCCTCCCTTCTCTTCCTTTTTGTTGGTAAGGATTGGTCGTGTGCTGCCGAATCATTCCTTCTAGAGTACTTTTTTGATGCCATTATTTCCGGGTGCTCGCTCCCGTAATTCTAAGTAAGGTGATGGAAAGACCAACGAATGTACCTCTAGCTTAAGTCCCATCATCGAATATAATGCCACTTCTAAATTCTAAATTTAATTCTACTAACGAAGTTGGTGTTTGTCAAAATTAGGCACAGTCCTCCGGGTCTATCTCTTATCGGAACTTTTAAGCTCTTATCATAAGCGAGACTTTAATCACATCGCGTCGACCGCCTCGACCGCGAGGCTCAACCTCAA
>JBPPME010000033.1:0-2092 GCA_051305895.1 Saccharimonadales bacterium (SeqCode) | reverse complement strand
ATTGATACCAATAGGTAGGGTCATCGGGTTTACAGTCGGTACCGTGGAAAATAATCGCCTTCATGGCCTAATTATACAACAGTAACAGCGGCGGGCTATTATCTACTACTTTGATTTTTCGCTCGCGAAAAGTCGAAGTCCCATCATTACTTTAGAAATGATGGTTTGCGATTTGCGGATCTAACAAGGAACTGTCATTAAAGTAGTATAATCAGGATAGATGACACAAGAACAACTCAGTAATCCAGAAATGCTCAAGGAACACCCTGTTATCGTCGTAGACATTGATGGGGTACTTTTTGACACGCCCCAGCATGCCGTTGAACGGTGGAATAAAATACATAATACGAGCTATGCAGTCGAGGATATCTTTGATCACAATGCCAAGCACAATAAAGAGCTTTTCCGCCACTGGCACGAAGACGGCCTAGAAACCGACAAAGAAACTGGCGCAAAGTTCGACGATGGCTTTTATGGTGCACAGAAGGATATCGCAAACTATCTCCTCATCCCAGGTGCGCGCGAGGTACTCGCAAAGCTCAAGACAGAATATGGTGCTTCGCTTCATGCCTTGACCGCACGTGACAAAGGAAATCTCGAAGACGTCACGCTGACTGCACTTGGCGAGCACTTCGGCGTTGGCGAGGGCGACGAGAATCTTATAGATGAACTGCATTTTTCAGGCGATCCAGATTTCATCGGTGAAACGCAAGCCGACAAAGGCACGATTCTTCGAGATAAGCTCGGTGCACATATTATGGTTGAAGATAGCGTAGCGAACGCCGTAAGTTCTAAGAAAGCGAACGTTGCGACATTTGTGCTTGGCCGAGCCTATAACCAGACTGGGCATGATTGGTCACCAGATGCAATCGCTCCTGACTGGGATACGTTACATCGCCTCATCTCCGAGTCGCTTGAAACGCAGGGATTTAGGAAGGTTGGTAATTAGCAATGAACTCACAAATATTTTTCTATTCTGACGCAGCTAAAGATGCTGTACAGAGTGTAATCCAGAGCTTGCCAGATGGCGTCGAAGTATACCTTGTCGGTGGCGCAATCCGCAATGCACTGGTCAAGAAATATCATGATGAAACGTGGGTGCAGCGTGATTACGACCAAGCTATCACAAGTGGCTCCTCGCAGTACCTCGCACAGCTCGAACAACTTGGTTTTAGCCAAGGAGGCATTAGTAACATCGAACATATTGTTATGGTAAAGCCGCTCAAAGCTGACGGTCAAGTAGGGAGCTACGAAGATAATATAGTGTTTGATATGCATACCGTAGACGGTACAACGATTGAAGACAACCTGAAATACAGCACGGCACTGTCTATAAACGGGTTTGCTTTGCCACTTCGTAATATCTTCGATGAAGATTGGGAAGATAAGCTCATTCAGTTGCCCGGTGCTCTAGAATCAATAAAGAATAAGCAGATCAACCTTAATCAGGAAGGTTACACCTCAGAATCCAACTACTTCTTTGCCTTACTGCGTTTTATGGGAGCTGGCTTTGCGGCACCAAGACATGACGACGTCATTAAACTTCTAAAAGTCACTGCTGATATCGAGCCTGATAGGTATGCAAGGAATGTCACCAAACTAGTTAACTATGTTGGTGGCGAAGATCGGGTGAGAGAAATCGTCAATAGTCTTGGTATCGAGAACTTAGATATCTTTGATGAGCAGAGCACTAAGCAATTAGCTAGGTCGTCATAATTTGGCGACTACGTATGCTACCGAACAGTAACTACCACTTGATTAGCTCCTTCAAAATCATCACCATCGCAAAAATCATAATACCAAGACTAATACGATCTTGCCAAAGTTTCGGCATCTTGAGTGTCGCGTGGCGACCAATCCATGTCGCTAGCACGATAATTGGAAATAGCGCCAGAATCGGGAGCGCCATGTGAAGTGTCAAATCACCCGAATGAACACGCACCGCACTAGCAAATAGGAAATTAGAGCCGCCGATGAGTGCAGTGGTACCGTGAATCTCTGCAATACTGAGCCCCTTGCTCAGTAGATAGCCATTCCGCAGGTCACTACCTGCAAGACCAGTACCTTGTAGCGCTCCTGATAGAAACCCGAC
>JBPPME010000076.1:0-6603 GCA_051305895.1 Saccharimonadales bacterium (SeqCode) | reverse complement strand
GCATAAAGCAGCAGGAGTTTCACGCTCGTGTTTCTTTATGCATTCTCCTGTTTTCGGACGTACTTTTTAGACAGGAATAGTGCACAGATCTCTCTTGAGTTGCGTTGAGCGCTCTGGGGGGAGTGCCCCACTCACAGAGGGAGCGGCGACCCGGATTCCACATTCGGGTCGCCTGCACGGACTGTAGCTCAGTTGGTAGAGCATGGATAGTATCTTCGTTTCCTTAGGCTAACCAAGGAAACGTTAGAAAATTCCAAGGTCGCGGGTTCAAATCCCGTCAGCCCGACTCCGGCTCTTATCCTCGTGACCCGAGATCACAGGAGAGCCGTTATAGAGCAGAGGCATTTATCTCTTCTGCTTTATGGCAGGATCCGGCGCAAAAGCGCCGGATCCTGCAAGACTTCCCAATGGAAATCCCATTTGCTCCGAAACCTTTGAGAGGAGGTGAACTGCATGGGAGGGAACCAGGAGGAGGCCGTCAAGGCCGCCATCCGCCAGGGCGATTACACCAAGATGCAGTCGAAGTACAAGGAGTACTGCGAATCGATGACTCGCGCTGGACAGAAACCGAAGACCCTTCGGGATCTCGGCTGGAAGTAGCAATACTTCCGCGACGGACGCCTCACAGCGTAAAATCAGGGTTAAGCACTATTCCTGTCCGTCTCACAGATTTCATGAATCCTTCGTGAGCTCTGTGAGACGTTTTATTTTCATACCAATTATGGTATTATAAAGACTCACAATAGCAATTCAAAAGGAAGCAGCTCTATGAAAAAACATTTTACCGAAGATTTAAGTACTAATGTCAGTTCAGAGGAGCTTTTAGAAATTGAAACAGGTGTGGCTGTTACCAGCTTTGCTGATGTCGCAACTGGAGTCATTGCCACGAGTCAAGTCGTACACCTGCCGCACGTCAATGAATGGGGCCCAGCAATGCGCAATAATCGCCCAGAACTCGACACGCCGGAAGGCCTTAGTTACAGCGCCTAGATATTATTAGACACATGTCGTCATTTTGGAACGAGTTACCACGACCATTCTTTATCTTGGCTCCAATGGAAGCTGTAACTGACGTAGTTTTTCGCCATGTCATCAAAGAAGCCGCTGAGCCGGATGTTTTTTTCACTGAATTTACCAACGCTACTGGCTGGGTACATGCTGGTGACAGGGCCATCGGAACACGTCTGTTACGCACCGCTGACGAAACTAATCTTGTCGCACAATTATGGGGGAGTGTCCCTGAAGACATGTCTGCGCTAGCAAAGCATTGTGTCGAACTAGGGTATGCCGGGATCGATATCAATATGGGCTGTCCAGACTCTCATGCTATTAAGAGTGGTGGCGGAGCGGCACTGTGTCAAACACCAGAGCTTGCCGAACAGATGATTTCAGCCGCGAAGGAGAGTGGTCTACCTGTCAGTGTTAAATGTCGTCTCGGCTATTCGTCTACCGATGAATGGCGCGCCTGGATTGGTTTTCTACTGAAGCAGGATATCGTCAATCTGACCGTACACCTACGCACCAAAAAAGAAATGAGCAAAGTACCTGCCCACTACGAACTCATTCCCGAAATAAAAGCACTCCGCGACGAACACGCTCCACAAACCTTACTAACTATCAACGGTGACATACGTGATCGCGCTCATGGTAAAGAACTGGCAGAACAGTATGGCATCGATGGTGTAATGATCGGACGTGGTATTTTCCATAATCCGTTTGCATTCGAAAATGAGTCTACTGTCCATACCCGTGAAGAACTCTTAGGACTCCTCCGATTTCAGCTAAATCTTCACGATGAATATTCAAAACTGACTCCACGCAACTTTGACCCTCTCAAACGTTTCTTCAAAGTTTACGTTCATAGCTTCGACGGAGCGGCTGAACTACGCGACCAACTTATGCACACCAAATCTACCGACCACGTTCGCACAGTACTTGGCAACCATCAATAAGTCTACTACAACAAATAGCAACGTTCCCACGCTTTTTTATTATGCGCACCAACAAACAACTCACTAATCTAACAGCCATTACGGCTTTGAGCTCATGCCTGCGTTTTCAATGTTGCGAAATAATTATTTGTTTAATCGATTTGCGCCCGACTTACGCGACTACGACAGGCAAAAATTCCTACGTGATCTCTCTGTCGGAGTCGTGGTATGTATCGTAGCATTGCCCTTGTATCTCGGACTTACTATTGCTTCTGTGTACCGCCAATCATTAGACTTTACACTGCAGCAGTGCTAGTAGGCTCTTGAGCATACTTGCCAGCTCACACGTTTCTGGTTAGCGGACCCGCCGCCGCTATGGTGCCCATCACTGCAGCTATCATAGCTGAATTTGGCGCCTACAGGCTTATCTACATTTGCCGTAGTCCTGCTTGTTACTTTTGGTCTCATTGGCGTCGGTAAACTTATTATTAAAATGCCAGAAAGTATTGTACTGGGTTTTACTGCTGGTATGCCATCCCCCATCATTGCAGGTCAGCTTAATCCATTTTTTGGCCTCGTAGGTATCATCAAGTACAACCACTTTACACAGAATTTCATGGAAACCATCGCTCACCTGACAACCCTCAATTTACAGACAGTCATAATTGGTGCATTGTCGATTTTGATGATCCTCAATGCAAATAGCATTAAATCTTGCATCTCGTACCATCGAGTATTGTTGCCGTTATAATCGCTATCAAAAAAACATACACCGCCGACTTCGATATAACCCTCATCGCTACGATCGTACTAATCATTATAACCGACCTCTTACGCTCTACATTCTGCCTCGAGTCGTCTTTCATCGTGCCATCGAAACCAGCAAGACGCTCGTTCGTGACCTGACAGATGAATGGGAAGGTTTCGGTATTACGCCCTACAAATCATTAGTCGTAAGCGCGAATTCGTGATAATTAACAAAAAGAAGAAGTACTAATCGGACACTTCTCGTTTAACTTGCGGTAGCTTAAAGTGTTTTAAAAACTCAGTTGACCGCTCTTGACCAGTGAGCTGTGCGACTGCATCCTCAAGTTGCTCTGATAGTCTTTCGGCACGTATACGCGGCAAAAATCGTACCCGAGAAGGGAAGTCGCTCGGCATAATCGGCTCACCAAAACTAATACGAGCCTCAGTTCGGCAAAGACCCTTGTGTTCCGTATAACTGAGACCTACCGGTACGAGAGGGACGTTGTTTTGCAGTGCGATGCGTGCCAGTCCAGAACGAAATTTATGTAGACGCCCGTCTAGTGAACGCGTTCCTTCGGGATGAAGACCGAGCGATTCGCCTTCATCAAGAATCCGCTCTACCTCACGGCCAAGCGTGATGATAGCTCTGTCAGGATCGCCACGATGGATCGGAATTTGCCCAGTGTGCTCGATAAGCCACCGTGTTGTACGGCCAAGCGTGCCTTTATTGTCAATACCCCTGCCTTCGAAGTACTCGCTTTTGGCACCGAAACGCAAAGGCTTGTCCGTGAGACTGGTATATGCCGAAGCGACCAATATCGAGTCGTCGAAGCGTAAATGATTGATGGCGTACAGCGCTGGCTCCTCGGGGACATTTTCTTCACCCTCAATGGTACGCTTATACCGACTCCTCAAGTAGCCGTTAGCGAGTGGAACGACTTGTCTGTAATAATCTCGTTTATTGCTCATAGAATTCCTAGCGGTGGTGTCGACGACGCAGGCCAGCGACATTCAAGCGTATCTGATGACGATCGACCAGAGCAGTTGCTTTTTCGAGTTCAACCTGATCCTTAGCATTCTTCTGCATATCAAGCGCCTTAGTGAGTGCGGCTTTTGTTTCATCCTCGATGATGTCGTCACCATAGTCAGCTTCATCGACTAGCACTTTTACTTGATCTGGCGTCACTTCGATCACCCCACCGGTGACGGCAAAGAGATCAAGCTTATTGTCAGCGTCGCCTTTTTTGTAGCGTACTGCAATAGCACCCGGTATCGCTAGGCTAACGAGTGGTTCGTGGCCAGGGAAGACGGCAATTGGCCCAGCTGAAGTTGGAAGTTGGACCTCGTAAATATCTTGATCGAGTTGGATGCCAGCAAGAGTAACGAGTTGCAGATTCATATGTTCTTATTGTACAAAAAAACACCTCAAACGTACAGAGGTGTTACTAGAGAACCGCACAGAGGATGCCTAAATGAAAAACTCTTCCGTATCGGAAGTGAGTGAAGGGGTAGATAGGAAGCCGGGCAAGCCCGGTGAAGTCCCGAAGGACGTTCACCGAGCCGCCTCTTGCGCGATCGCACCCGCGATGGGCATGAACGCAATCATCAGCCACGCCCCTGACAGCAAAGCAATTGGTGGCTTCTTGCTGAGCCAGTAAGCTCCAGTCAGGATGAGACCGACGACAACAGTGGTGAGACCAATCACGAAGATCAATCCGGTCGATATGCCGTGTCTCTGTAGCACGCTGAACCAACTAGCAACCTCTGCAGCGAAGTACTTGTAGTACAGCATGCACAAGAAAACGCCAAGAGCAATCGCCGCCAAGCGGGCGATGATTGTACCGAAGGGCGTCTTATCCTCAAGAGAGTCATCGCAGCACCATTCATCGTGGTGCGGCTGCATGTCGTGCTGGGACATGAGAACTCCTATCTACCCAAAATGAGGAATCGTATCTCGATTCCTCATTTTATTATAGCATATTTTAACTATTTAGTCTAGTCTTTCTTTTCTGAAAGCGGACCAGGCGCCATGTAGAACCACTGTTCTGGCTTATCATCATACTTGCCAGCCAGAATATCCTGCGCGTCTTTGATTGTGTCATCGAGTTTACAATACACTCCCTTGTTGCCCGTAAATTGCTCGGCCACATGAAATGGCTGCGCAAAGAAGCGTTGCAGACGGCGCGCACGATTGACAGTCTGCTTCTGGGCGTCTGAAAGCTCTTCCATACCAAGAATCGCAATGATATCCTGCAAATCCTTGTACTCCTGCATGGTTCGCTGTACTTCACGAGCAACCGAGTAGTGCGTTTCACCAACTACTTCGGGATCAAGCGCATTTGATGACGAATCAAGTACGTCAACAGCAGGATAGATACCGATTTCGGTCAGCGCACGGTTCATACTAATCGTCGCATCAAGATGGGCAAAAGTCGTCGCCGGTGCCGGGTCAGTCATATCGTCAGCTGGCACATATACTGCTTGTACTGACGTAATCGAGCCTTTCTTGGTACTCGTGATGCGCTCTTGTAGCATACCCATTTCTTGCTGCAAGTTTGGTTGGTAGCCCACTGCAGACGGCAACCGTCCGAGTAGGGCCGATACCTCGGCACCAGCCTGAGTATAGCGATAGATGTTATCAACAAAAAGAAGTACATCTTTGCCATCGTCGCGGAAACTTTCTGCCATAGCCAATCCAGAAAGTGCCACGCGCAAACGCGCTCCAGGTGGCTCATTCATTTGTCCAAAGACCAGTGAAGTTTTATCAAGTACACCACTATCTTCGAGTTCTTCGTAGAGATCTTTTCCTTCACGAGTGCGCTCACCAACACCAGCAAACACCGAGTTTCCTGAGTGATATGCAGCGATGTTGTTGATCAGCTCCTGAATCAGAACAGTCTTACCGACACCAGCACCGGCGAAAAGACCTGCCTTTCCACCTTTTGTCAGTGGGGCAATGAGGTCAATCACCTTGATACCTGTCTCGAGCAACTCTGTCTTATTGGTCTGATCGGACAGGCCAGGTGGCTGACGGTGAATCGGTGCTGTTCTGCCATTTGGTGCAGGTTTGTTGTCAATCGGCTCACCGACAACGTTAAACATACGACCTTGAGTTTCTACACCAACTGGCACCGAAATAGGTGCACCGGTAGATTCTACCACCTGACCTCGTTTCAACCCGTCAGTACTTTGCAACGAAATTGCGCGCACCGTATGCTCATCGAGGTGCTGAGCAACCTCGAGGATAATAGTCTTGCCATCGTGCGCCACGCGCAAAGCGTCATAGATCGCTGGTGGCTTCTGATCGGCAAATTCCACGTCGACAACGACACCGACCACCTGGGTAATTGTTCCTTGTTGTTTAGTCATCATATTCTCCTTCATTATTTCATCGCTTCTGAACCACTACTGATTTCTGCAATCTCCTGGGTAATCGCCGCCTGACGAGCCTTATTCATCGCGAGTGTCAGGTCATCTACCAGGTCACTTGCATTGTCCGTGGCGTTTTTCATGGCCATCATACGCATACTATGTTCACTGGCGCGCGCATCGAGCAACGCTTGGAAAAGTTGGGCGCCTGTAAGACGATAGACTGTTGCCTCAAGTACCGTCTCAGTATCTGGCTCGAAAAGTGCTTCACGAGCCACTTCACTACTTGGCTCGCCAGCCTTACCAGCAGGCAAGAGACGCTCGATTTGTGGTACTTGCGTGACGCTATTGACGAACTCTGTATAGATCAGATCGACTGCATCGACGTTACCTTCAGTGAATTTTGTATAAGCTGTATCAAGTGCTGCACGAAGCTCATGACCCTCGAACACATCAGGTATGTCTTCATAGACACCTACGAGATCAGTATCCTTGAGGCGAGTCACAAATTGTGTCACACGACGACCGATGGTGATCGTACTAGTCTCAATCCCGG
>JBPPME010000066.1:0-2029 GCA_051305895.1 Saccharimonadales bacterium (SeqCode) | reverse complement strand
TCTGGGTAGATGCACCTGTGGATCTTGAGTGGGACGAAGCGGACGTGAATGACACGAATCTTACTAAGGTGACGGAAATTTTGCAACGACTCGAATTCGCCTCACTCATCCGCCGTTTGCCTAAGCATATGCAGCAAGTCGAAGATAAGTCACTATATTTTGCGCCAAGCAAAGAAGTAACCGTCCGGGAAGTTGCTTGGCCTGAACACTTGACTATCAATCGTCAAGTGGTGATTCATGTCGACGAGGACGATATTTATCTTTCTCTTGATAGGCATACAGTCGCGAAGGCACCGATTGTTTCACTTGATTCATCGATCTGGCGTGCACTGGAATTTGCCACGTTGGTAAGTTATGACACGAAGCAGCTTTACCATACGCTAGCAACACATGGCATAAAAGTCCGATTTACTAACGTACATGATATTCGCCAAGCTGCATTTTTGATTGACCCGCTACGACGAGACAGATCCCTGGCAGCACTCATTGGCGGGGAGCTAGAGCATGCGGTTGATACCGTAGCGGCGCTATGGCAAGTATATGATTGGCAGACAGAGAGTTTGGCGAATTTGCCTAGAGTAAAAGATATAGCCGAACGGTTTGATTTCCCATTGGTCTACCATCTATTTGCGATGGAGCACCGCGGTATCAAAATCGACAAATCATTGTTTGCGATGATGAGTGAAGAGCTTGGCGCCCAGTACGCTAAGATTGAACAAAAAATGTATGCAGCGGTTGGTTACGAGTTCAATATCGCTAGCCCGACACAACTGTCTGAAGTGTTATTTATGAAGTTGCAATTGCCTACAACAGGCATTAAAAAGGGAAAGACTGGCTATAGTACAGGACAAAAGGAGCTGGATAAGCTCCATGGTCAGCATCCAATCATTGAGCTCATAGAGCAGGCCCGAGAGCTTGCCAAACTCAAGAATACATATGTCGATACGTTGCCGCTTGTCACTGACGAGCACGATCGAATCCATACGACGTTCAATCAAGACGTTGCCGCAACAGGTCGACTCAGCAGTACTGACCCAAATCTACAGAACATCCCGATTCGCTCTGAATTGGGGCGCAAAATTCGCGAAGCCTTTGTGCCAGAGAAGGGGAATGTTTTCGTTAGTGCCGACTATTCACAATTTGAGTTACGCTTAGTAGCAGTCTTGGCGGGCGATACTCAACTGATCGAAGATTTCAACAGTGATATCGACGTCCATGCCAAGACAGCCAGTGATGTCTATGGTATTCCACTAGAGCTGGTGACGAAAAATCAGCGCCGGGATGCCAAAGTTATCAATTTCGGTGTACTCTACGGCATGAGCCCACACGGCCTCGCTGCACAGACGGGTATGAACTTTATTGAGGCCCAGAAGTTTATCGATCAATACTTCGAGATCCGCAAACCGATTCGTGAATATATCGACACCACACTTGAGAAGGCACGCACCGAGGGATACGTAGAAACCTATTTCGGCCGTCGCCGTCCAACGCCTGATGTAAACTCAAGTAACTTTATAGTGCGCGAGGGGGCAAAGCGTGCCGCAGCCAATATGCCTATTCAGGGTACCGAAGCAGATCTTATGAAGCTTGCTATGATTGCAGTTGATGAAAAAATTGATGGACTTGGTGAGCAGATTCTGCAGATTCATGACAGTATCCTAATTGAATGTCCTGAGGAGAATGCCGAGAAAATTGCAGCTGTCATAAAAGAAATCATGGAAGCAGTGGCACCAGATCTTGGCATCAAATTGAAAGTTGACGTTGGCATCGGAAGCAATTGGGGAGAGGTATGAGTGAACGAACAAGGTATAGTGGCAATATTTTTGAAATTGTTGAATTTGAAACAGGAGATGGACGGATATTTGAAGTGGCTCGCCGTTCGCCAGGCGTGCGACTGATCATCACAGCTAAAATGAATAAACAGGTACTACTCACGAAAGAAGATCGTCACGAGTTTGGTGAGTGGGACTATCGACTACCAGGCGGAAAAATATTTGCTTCATTGGATGAATCTGAAGAGTATCGCCAG
>JBPPME010000004.1:0-2333 GCA_051305895.1 Saccharimonadales bacterium (SeqCode) | reverse complement strand
GCCCAAGACTGCGGCGCTGTGGCATTCTTGGCTCAAGCGGTGACGGTGCTCCGGCATCACCACCTAACAGTTCATTCAAGCCGAACCCGCTTCGCGGGTCGGCTTAATTCAGGCGTTAGACCACACACTACCTTCAAGGAACTTCCTGATTACCTATCTGTCGCATCCTCAGTTACGAAGATCCCGTCAAATGGCCATTTGTGGCCATGAACATACGAGTTTTGCTTCTGCGGTTACGCCCGAAAATGGCCCTGTATAGCCGTTCTACAAATGTGGATGCGACAGATGGGTAATCAGGAGGAACTTTGATGAAAGAGCAATCGTTCACGGCGTTGCTAGAAAAAGGCCCACCTGCCTCAAAGCTAACTGACGTCATCATTCACGAGTTGTCAGTATTCAACCTCGGCAAAACCGTTGACTTCAATTTCTTAAGTCGTTCATCAGTGGGTGGCTACTGTCGTTCGCTGGGATTTGCGACGAACCGAAACTGGTCAATGCTAGTACTCGACAAGATCGCTCCAAAGTCACCGCTCGGACCAAATGTCGTTCCGGAACGAGAAGCTAAGGCGGTCTTAGCCCAATTACGTCACGCAATCGATACGCGGTTGTTGGAACCGAAAATGGGCAAGCCACAGCCGGACATCATTTCTGATTTTCTTCCAAAGGGGAAACGATACAAGCGCGCCAAGACGCTTGGGCACCTCTGGGAGTTTCAGTACGCGCTGGCCGTTGAGCTTGAGCATGGCAAGACCCGGGGGAGTAACGTGACGAACAACCATCCGTTACTGACTGCATTGGTAGTTGTCGCACATTTAGCGGAGGACAAACTGTATTACGCAAGACTTTGGGAAATGGAGACCACCGCAGGGTTGTTCAACGCACAACTCGATAAAGCACCAACGGGCCCAATCATGAGGGAAAACATGCGTGCAAAAGTCTATTTGCAGCAGCGTTTGCAGGAGCGCGTCGAGAATGCTTAGGCTGTGGTCTAACAATTCGTTCAAGGCGGACGGCTTCGCCGCCGCTTAACTCAGGCGTTATGCGCTAAAGGAGGACTAATGCTCAACGACTATGGATTTGAAGGTGCACAATGGGATGCTGCCAAGAAGCAGGCAAAAGACATCCTCGTTGGTGTTGCTACCCGCAAAGGCCGGATTGCCTACTCTGAGCTCGTGGGGCAAATTAGTGCTCTCAGTCTTGAGCCACAGGATCCACGCCTGTTTCATCTTCTCGGCGAGATCAGTAGCGAGGAAGACAGGGCCGGACGAGGCATGCTCACTGCCATTGTCGTCCACAAGTCTGGCGACATGCAGCCGGGACCTGGCTTCTTTGAGTTGGCTAAGTCATTGGGCAAGAACGCTAAGGATCCACTGGTTTGTTGGATATCCGAGTTTAACAAAGTCCACGACTATTGGGCCAACAAGCATGGGCGCGCATAACAGTTCATTCAAGCCGAACTGGCTTCGCCAGTCGTCTTAATTCAGGCGTTAGCCACTCGACAAACCCTACGAAGCGCTAAAAGTTCTTATGACAGCCACAAACTGGGTAAAAGCAACGGATGCACTGGGCCATGTTGACGCAGGCCTCGAAGTCATCGGAAACCTAATGGGCTATGTAAAGCCGGGACAAGGAAAGCCTTCCGCAAAGGAAAGAGCGCTCTTCGCTGCGTCGATAGTCTTTACGTATGGAATATGGGAGAACTACGTAGAGCAACTTGCGTTAGAGCTGTCTGGAAAAGTGGCGCCTGCTATCAAGCCCGACGCGGTCCCAGCGAAAATCAGAAAGCAATTAGAAGGCAAGACCCCGTGGGAGCTATCGGTGTCGCCGGGGTGGCGCGCTCTCTGGATAGATATCGTAAAAGCAAAAGCGCTTGGTGATGAGAAAGAGAAGTTTGGAATGAATACAGCTAGAGCGGGCCAAGTCAGTTTCTTGATGGAGATCGCAGGGGTTGAAGACGCTTTCAAGAGTATCGCTGATTCAATTGCACCCATTCATCTGGAGGCGAAGGACCGCACTGCTAAAGGGGCGGTCGATGCATTGGTTACGCTTAGAGGTGAGATTGTCCATACAGGCAAGGTGCCAGCGACGCTTTCTAAAAGCCATGTGACCGCTTGGAAGGATTTCGTCAACGATCTGACTAAAGCAATGGATAAGTCATGCCGTGAGCAATGCGCCAATCTGCTCACATGATTTGGCAACCTTGGTCTAACAATTCATTCAAGCCGAACTGGCTTCGCTAGTCGGTTTAATTCAGGCGTTAGGCCCGGCAGCTAGAGCGTCGCATCCCGGAACGCTTTCAAGACCGCGTTCATTCGGGTTTGCCATCCACTGCC
>JBPPME010000035.1:0-4631 GCA_051305895.1 Saccharimonadales bacterium (SeqCode) | reverse complement strand
GCAACGAACTGAAAAGAATTATCCAGCGATTAACGGTTCCGTCGATCGTCACTGCAACAACAGCTACAACTAGCAGCGCGATAAATGCAACGAAACCGGCAGCGAAACGTACTACTTGTGCCATGGTAGCTCGACTTAATCCTACGCCATAATGCCCTAGACGCCAATTCATATAAGAGGCACCACTCACTCCGGCACTCGGTAGAACATGATTAACGAAATTCATTTCCAGGGCCATGCGTGCCAACGTCGGCGGCGTTAAATGATGAATAGAGTGCTTCCGCTTCAAATACGAAAAGACCATCTCTCCCGCCGCGTAATAAACAAAAATCTGCCCCGGCACCAGAAGCAACAATATCCATATATTAACTTGTGAAAGTAACGTCCAGGCGTGGGCAATCTCGTGACGAGCAACGTAAACTATGACTGCAAGCAGCACCACTGTAAACATACTTATCCACGTCCGAATCGACATACGCCAATTATAACACTAGAAAACGAGTGAAAAATAAACTATGATCGTTTTTCTGAATAACAACGTATCGCGACCACATCGAGTGTCACGATGACATCCCAAATGCTATACTAATCATATGCAAATCGTTGCTCTACTCGGACGTCAACCACTGCTCGGCGCCGCCGAGCTAGAGCGCGTGTTCGGAAGCGATAATGTACGGTTGCTGAGTGCTTCGTCAGCTCTCGTTGAAACTGATGCATTTGATATCCAAAGACTCGGCGGCACTCTAAAAGCTGGTCGTGTCATTCTTACATTCCCACAGATTGAATTCCCTGAACTGAGCAAAAAAATTACTCAACATTATGTCACAAATTGGAGCGGTAATGTTGGCAAACAAACAGTTGGCATTAGCGTCTACGACTGGCCCGAGGCACATGCCAAGGTCGTCGGTAAACTTGGTCTTAGTCTCAAGACAAAATTGAAAGCAAATAGTGTCAGTGTCCGCCTGATTCCTAATCAAGAATCCGCTCTCAGCACCGCTACTAGCCACCATAACAAACTCGGCTTGTCACCAAATAAAGTGGAGCTCCTCATCGTCCGCGGCAAAGATGGCAGTATCATCTTCGCCGAGAGCACCGGTGCGCAAAACATTACCAGCTATGTCAAACGCGACCAAGAACGCCCCAAGCGCGATGCTTTCGTAGGTATGCTTCCTCCTAAGCTGGCGCAAACAATGATCAATCTAGCAAGTCCCGCAGCTGGCAGTCGCGTACTTGATCCCTTCTGCGGTACTGGAGTGATACTACAAGAAGCGCTCTTGATGGGCTACAACGCCTATGGCACCGACCTGTCCGACAAAATGATTGACTACAGTGAAGTCAACCTTAGCTGGCTGGAACATCGTTTTCACCTTACCACCCACTGGAACGTCCATCAGGGCGATGCTATAGACACCCGTTGGAAGTCACCTATCGACGCCGTCGCAACCGAAGCATATTTAGGACAACCCTTCAGCGCACCACCGTCACCCGCAAAACTTGCTGACGTACGCAAGAATTGTAACTATATCCTCAGTTCGTTCCTCAAAAACATCGGTGAACAACTGGCGTCTGGCACGCCGCTCTGTGTTGCCGTACCAGCTTGGCGCGATCGTGACGGTTATGTCACCCATCTGCCGCTGGTGCGCGAACTAGATAGGCTCGGCTACACACAGGTCACATTTAATAACCTCACACCCTCTGATTTGCTATACTACCGCGAAGACCAAACAGTCGCCCGCGAATTACTTGTCATTATCAAAAAATAACCTCATCCACCCCTTGACGGATTACCCATATTAGAGTAAAATTGAACAGATTGATTTATTAAATATTAAGGAGTTTATGCATGTCACACGTCAAAGCTGGTGGGTCAAGTAAGAACATCCACAACAATGCCGGTGCACGTCTTGGTGTAAAGCGTTTCGGTGGCCAAAAGGTAAATGAAGGTGAAGTTCTTGTCCGCCAGACAGGTAGCACTAAACTTGCTGGTCCTGGTACATTCATGAGTCGCAATTTTACGATTCACGCCGCCAAAGAAGGTATCGTCACCTTTAGTAAGGTAAAGACTCGCCGTTTCACCGGCAAGACTGCTCCTCGTACACAAATTAGCGTCCAATAAACGTACAGAAGCAAAATTAAATAATGTGCTATCTACTACATAGGACATTATTTTTTAGTAATAAACTTCCCGCGACCTTACGGTCGGGGAATTGTGGGCCTAGAATAAAAGACTGGTTGGGCTGCTACCTAATCGCGCGAATCATTTCACTGATCTGTTGTAACCCCGCACGGCCATTGCGGTAGTACTTGGAACGCTGATCCCTACCTGAGCTGCCAACTTCATCACATAAATCAATCACACTCTTAAGATAGATTACCATGTCCGGATTTAAGCCTTTAATCTGTCGTATAGATTCAATCTCACTTGCAATCTCATACGCAAGCATTGAAGGATCAATATGGCCAGACTGCTCAACCGCACGATTGACTTCTTTGATCAATGCAGTGTGCTTTTTCCAAAACATACCATGTATTTCGTTTTCAGGTAACTTATCAGCCTGTACTTGTTCATTAGAAGCCACTGTTTTACTCACTTCGTTACTACGAAGTGCTACTCCAGCAAGCTCTTCGGCAAGCTGCGCCTGTCGTTTGTCAGACAGAGCTTCCATAGAAACTCCTGGCTCGACCATCTTCTCACCATTTTCAGAAAAACTTATATTTCGGCTTGACATATCAAGCCGTCCAACCGTTATGCGGCCATCCGTACGCTTCACGAGGACAGTAGGATCGTCGCCGCTCTGGTTCATGTAGGCAGATGACTCTTGTTCGCTGATTTGGTTGTAGGTAAATTCTTCGCTCATAGTTATCGTGTTTTGATTTCGCTTAGTACAATTTTATATGTAAATGATAGCAAATTTTTGTATATTTGTCAATATGCTTATATTTGCGTTTTTTTGAAAGTAATAATGTAGCCGTCTAACCGACGAAACTCAAACTCGATAAAAAGATATACTTTTTACCTTTTAACATACTGATGGTGCCGCCTGTGTCATACATCTTTTTACGATTACTCCCGCGCCCCTCTTCCAAAAAACAAAATCATGTGCATTAAATGACATTAGCAAGAGTGATGCGGATAGGAGGATGTAGTATCTTACCGGTCATCATACGCACTTGCGCTTCCTCACCTAAATATCCATTTAATATGCCGCCAATAAAGCGACTGCTTGCAAGCTGGGGTGACGATTAGATAATCTCGGCCGAATCCTCGTCTGCCATATCGAGCCATAGTTGATATAGACTATGACCCATCTCGAAAGCCCGTTGTTAAACCCTATGAATATATTTCCCTATCATAGAATCAATCGCGTGCAATTCGTCTTTGATGACCTCGGCCGTCGCCTCGTCGCCTCGTATCAAAGCTTATTTGAGCCACTTCACCGCGTCAGGTTCGCGCTCACGCGAGAGTGAGTGGACTCGAGTTGGCAGTGAGGGCTGCTTCTATATGCTGGCATTCGGTAACAACAGTCGTTTCATTGACAAGGTTTTCAAATATCGTATTAGCGTCTGGAAAGTATTTTTTGTTTCTTTGGTTCTTTATCAACCATAATAGAAATTATTTGACATTCTGTCAATTTAGATTATGCATACTTCGTGATTATAAGTTTCAGGCTGCAGTAAGGCCGAGATGATACTTCACCCGCTCAACCACATCACCAATCACTACCTGAGACTTTACTAGATAATCGTCAACACCAAGTGCCTCAGCACGTTCCTTATCTTTAGGCTGGCTGAGGGCAGTCAACATAACGACACGGATATTAACTGTTTCGGGAGTATTACGGAGAATATCGAGCACGTCGAAACCACTAATCCTTGGCATCATCGCATCGAGCAGAATAAGATCAGGTTTGTATTCAACAGCAGCAGACAAGGCATCTTCGCCGTTATTGACCTGTCTGATATCAAACCCCTCCAACTCAAGACGGGCTTGGTATACATCGGCGAGCGCCTTGTCGTCCTCGACGAGCAGAATCCGTTTTTTTACTTCCATATGTATTTATAGTATCTCGTCTCGTTCAAAAGCACAACCATTTTACTACTTCAACACCTGCTTCGCTCCATCGAGTTGAGGATCACGGTCGGCATCAATATCTTCTTGTGTCAGCTTTACCTCTTCTTCTGGGATAAGACCCTTTTCACTAACGTTGATGCCCTTTGGCGTATACCAACGGGCAATAGTTACTTTGAGCTGGGCACCGGCATCCAAGTCAATCATCTGTTGTACGCTTCCCTTACCGAAAGTCTTTTCGCCTACAAGTGTCGCCTTGCCGTTATCGCGCAGTGCTGCCGCGAGAATCTCGCTTGCACTTGCACTACCACCATCAACCAGCACTACCGTCTTCATGTCACCGAGTATCGCACTATGTCCGGTTTTTTCCTGAGAAATCACGACATTACCATTACGCTGAGTTGCGACAGTGGCATCATTAAGCCAAATACCAGCAACATCCTTGGCGGCATCAAGATAGCCACCACCATCGCTTCGTAGATCCACGATGACTCCCTTTAGATTTTGAGAATTAAGCGACTCTGCAGCCTTGCGTGCCAGTACGCCCGTTTCGGTATCAAAC
>JBPPME010000016.1:0-2974 GCA_051305895.1 Saccharimonadales bacterium (SeqCode) | reverse complement strand
AAGAGTCGATTCATAGGATTTTCTTTCTCGAGATCCTGGAGGATGTCCCACGCGGCACGTCTCTGTGCTCCTGTTATCGGAAATGGCAATTTCTGCACGAACCCTGCGACTATCGCTTGCTCAAATGGGATTCGCCAACCGACCAGTTTTTGGTTGTTCACGCGGTTGCACTCCGCCGCCAGCAGCAAGGAGAATAGTTCTTCGAATGCCAGCCGCTCCTTGGAACGTTCGATATCACTCGCTTGAGTGGGGAAATGCATGCCAAGCAACGCTTCGCTTCGAGTAACAAGTTTTTCATCGTTGACAATCTCTAGCGGTAGCGTTTCTGGTAGCATCAACATCAATGGCTTCAACTCGGTCAGAATCTTGCGCACTAAATGCGACTTCAAGCCTTTTATCGCTCGGTATACTGGTAGGAGTCGATCGGTACTTACCGGTGCCTCATTGGCTTTTTCGGCACTCGGGTTGGTTAGTTGGTAGCGATTGTAATTGAATTCAAATTCACCAGAAAAGAAAAAAAAATCCTTGGGATCTTTGAACTGCGTACCGCGATACGCCTGATTAAACCACACCGCCTGCAGTTTGCCAGTGTTATCCACCAGTGTAGCTGTTGTCACTGCCAGACCACGGCGAACGTGACGTGTCGAAATACTCTCGACGCGCGCCTTGATAGTTCGCTTGCCTGGCGAAATATCAGTGATATTCACAATCTCTGAAAAATCTTCATGTTTGCGTGGCAAGAAGTAGAATAAGTCGCCCACTGTATGAAGCCCGGCGGCAGCTAGCTGTTCACCTGTCTTCGGCCCCACACCTTTTATCGAGACGAGTGCAGTCGTGAGGTTCATAGTACTAGTTTACGATACACCAAGGACACCTTTGAGTACGTAGGCAGTTGTCTCCCAGCCTTCAACTTCGATGCTGTCGATGCCCATAGCCTTTACTGGGTAATCATTGCCGCCCTCTTGGAGCTTATCACCAAGAAAGAGGATTTCGCTTTTATTAATATCAATAGCTTCGATGAGTTTTTGCATACCATGTGCCTTGTCGATGCCAATACGCGTCACGTCGACGCTCGTCGTACCACCAAGACGTACTTCGAGATCAGGCAGACGTTCTGCTATCAGATCGCGCAGTACTCGCTTATCGGCCTCATGCTCTTTCGCCCAGGTATATTTTTCTTCAGCTGGCGCTTGTTGTCCAAGTGCTGAATAGGTAATTTGACTCTCACGGTCTTCGATGATTTCGCCATATGGCTTTTCAACCCAGAGTCCAGTTTCACGCGCACACTCCTCTAGTGTTGTAATGATTTCTTGCTTCTGCTCTGGAGTTAAGTCTTCCGCATATTGCAACGCCCATTCTTCTTTGAGCTCGTCGTAGCGATAGTAACGCGTACCGCAAGTTGGCATGAGATGTAGCTTGTTGAGTAAATGCGACGGCGCATCGAGACGCTCAACGACTTGGCGTTCGAATTGTTCGAATTTACCACCAGAGATGACGCAAACATCATATTTCTCAAGTAATTTCGTTAGTAGTTCGCTCATGCGATCAGAAATTGGTAATTTTGTCACTGCTAACGTGTCGTCTAGGTCAAATGCGATTACTTTTTTTGCCATTAGTTACAGCCCTTTCTGACTAGAATGTGTCGAGTCTTTATTATACCAAACTAAGTTCGATTTCTCATTTTGGCAACAATCCGATCGATATCAGTGGTCAGTGGAGAGTTAAATCGTCGAGTTATATCGCTCTTAATCTTCGGTCACAACAATATTAGTTTCTGAGTAGAGCGCCACCATAGTGGCTCAATTGAAGCGTCGACAGTACTGATACCGACGTATCCATAAAACTAGCGTATGTCGGATCAATTGTAATTGACAGTTCGTATCGCAGTAGAACGTGACGCACCTGAATAGTTGGTGAGATCTCTGGCAGATCGATAATCACCCTCGTCCTGCGAACGGGCATGTTATTCTTCAAGATAACGCTGCTATGCAGCTGCAGTAAATCAACAGACCGAATAACGTAGCTGCAACCGGAACCAAGGAGATCGGTGAAACCGATCTCATCTTGAATGCCACACTAAAGCTAACCCACTATATCTTTGTGATAGCCCGGAGTTCTTGTGTGTACATTTATCGTACAAGAACGAAGCTGTTCTTGCCCTTCTTAATAAGACTTTTTTCAGTTATATCCTGATCTTCAGCCAGCTTCTGTCCATTAACAGATATACCGCCGCCAATGATAAGACGCCGCGCCTCACCGTTACTGCCTACAACACCGGTTTCAACGAGTGCTTCGACAACTGATTTGCCTATTGAGGTAGTTGGGATCTCTCTAGTCAGCGCATCGAGATCTTCGTCAGATAGTTCTAAGAAGTTACCGTCACCAAAAAGGACGCTTGTCACACGCTGTACACTTCTCGTGCGCTCTTCGCCGTGGACGATCTTCGTTACCTCATAAGCCAGCACCTTTTGGACGTCGCGATCTTCTGGGCTAGCTTGCTGCTTTTGGGCGAGTGTTTCAATCTCTTTGCGTGAGAGCAACGTATAGATTTTAACGTAGTCGATGGCGCCTTCGTCATCGACATTAAGCCAGAACTGATAAAACTTATAGACGCTAGTAAGAGATGAGCTGAGCCAGATCGCACCTTCCTCACTTTTGCCAAATTTCACACCTGTCGCCTTATCAATAATCAATGGCGTACTGTAGACATGCGCCTCGCCACCCTCGATACGACGAATTAAATCAACACCGGAAATTGAATTACCCCACTGATCAGCTCCACAAACTTGAAGCGTGACGCCATACTCCCTATATAGGTGCAGGAAATCGTAACCTTGAATGAGCGAGTAGCTAAACTCTGCGTAGCTAATACCACCGCCACCCTCACCGAGTCGGGCCTGCACGAAGTCGCGACCAAGCATCTGGCCAACTGGTACGTGTTTGCCGACAGTACGAAGGAAATAAAGGTAGTTTA
>JBPPME010000102.1:0-5984 GCA_051305895.1 Saccharimonadales bacterium (SeqCode) | reverse complement strand
GTCCATACCTGTTATTATACGACAAAAGAAGAATCCCGCCACTGGCTGTGACGGAATCTTCGCTCTTTTAAGTTGTAGGGGGATCAGCGCAGCTCATCGAAGATGATGGTCTGCGGTGCAGATCGCAGCGCACCGGCATGGTGATGGCCAGGACCGAACGGGCCGTTAGGGCCGTAATAGATATCGATCTTGCGCTTGCCATCCTGATTGACATTGGTCTCGACGTAGGCGTCGTAGCCACGGAAGCGGCAGCGGAACCCGAAGTCTCCACCGGCCGACTCACGTGACACCATGTCGTAGTAGTCACCCTGATTCTCAGTGAAGTTGTGCGCACCGTGTGGGTCGAACGGATCACGCTTGTACGTCACCCTTCCCGAGGAGTCGGTTGCGTAGTGCGCGTGGCCAGGGCCATTGGGTGAACCAGCACCACCGAAGTAGATGTTGTGTCCGCCCCTTCCATTCGGCGATACCCAGACGGAATCCAGATACTGCATCGGTACGCCCGCCTGTCGTGCAATCTCTCGCCGATCGTTGGTGCGGTTGGCGTTGTCAGCCTTGACCTTCTCGAGGCGACCGCGGAACTCCGAAGCCGCCTTGTCGAAGTTGGCTTTTGCCGTTTGGAAGGCCTGCTTGGCAGCGTCGTGCGCCGTACGGGCCTGCTCGAATGCACGCTTTGCGGACGTGAACTCGTCCTTGGCACGCTGAAACGCGGGCTTGGTACCTGCGTGACGATCGCTTGCAGCGCGAAGCTCTGCGATCAGTCCACGGCGCTCGCTTACGTAGCCTTGAGACTCCGCCTTGTAGCGATGTCCGTCGGCGACATAGCTGGCTGCCATAGCACCGTTACGGCTGTTGTGTGCAGAGCTCGCGTTCTCGAAGGCGCGTCCCATGTTCTCGAACGCAGCCTGTTGTTGACGGTTGAGCGACTCGATACGCGGGCCGTACGAATCACGCAGTCGTTGCAGCGACTGCCAGGACGCATCTTGGTCATCATAAGTACGCTGCTTCGCCTCGAAGGCGCGGTTCATGGCGTCACGGGCAGAATTGAGACGTTCCCATGCGGTCTGCTGGGCCTTGTGGGCGTCCTGCTTACGCTGGTACATCAGATCTTGCGCCGTCTTCAGACGGTCAAGTTCGGCATCTTTGGCCAATGTATTCACCTACTTGTGTTGAGGAGCGAAGATCATAGCGATTTGCTATGACTAAGTTTGTATTATAAAACTTTTGTAAAAAATGTCAATACGCTGAAGGATATGCTCTAGCGACCATCCGACATCCAAGTCTATACAAAGCAAAAACACCATGATTTTCATCATAGTGCTCATGCTTGGCTCTCTACAATAGAGGAGGTTATAACCGTGATTAAGCAAGACTCACTACAGATAACTATTACCTATTTAAGGATTTACTCACGTCGATGCACGATTATATTAAATCCCTGAAACTAGAATTCAATGAATCAGCGCATATCTTTACATCAAAATTTACTTTTACACCGTTCGGCAATTCTGGCCGGAAAGTATGACTGCTGCAAATCCAACACTTAATTATCCCATAAAGGACAGTGTATGTAGCCATATCAAAATAGAAAATGGCGTCTGCGATACGCATGAAATATCAAACCATGTATTGTCACTGGACGCCGTTAATATCGTGTCCGCCAAACTTATTACGCATGGCAGCCAGTAGTTTTGTAGCAAAATCGACTTCACCATGTTGTGAGGCTATGCGAACGTCAAATGATGTCTGGATGGCGGGTAATGGAATACCAAGCTCATCAGCTGTTTCGAGCGTCCAACGCGCTTCCCCTGACTCTGCAACAACACCCTCAATTCCCTCTAACTCCGGATTCTCGTGTAGGGCTTGACGAGTCAAATCATTGAGCCAACTCGTCACGACACTACTTTTCTGCCAAATATCGCCCGCTTTCGCTAAATCAAGTTGCTTGTATGGTCCTTCCCTTAACATACGATATCCTTCAGCAAGACTTTCCATCATGCCATATTCAATTGCATTATGAACCATCTTTACATAGTGCCCAGCACCGCTTGATCCAAAGAATTCGTGACCACCCCTCGGAGAGGCGAGTGTATCAAGTGCTGGCCGGAGTGTTTCATAAGCGCTTGCTTCACCGCCTATCATCATAGAAAAACCGTTTTTGATGCCCCATACTCCACCACTTGTTCCAATATCAAGTAGTGTACTGCCAGCATCAGCTACAAGCTGTGCACGCGCCACGTCACCTCTGTAATCACTGTTACCACCGTCGATAATAACGCTATTTTTAGGTAAAATCTCAAGCCAACTTTTGAGCTCACTTTCAATCACATCGGCCGGGACCATAATCCAGAGAGTGACAGGATTGCCATTGAATGCATCAACAACTTCTCGCTTTGCGTATGCAGGAATTGCGCCATATTCTGCTGCTTCATCAACAGGGCTTTTGCTACGATTGTGTGCGATGACATGATGTCCGTCTTCGTGCAGTTTTCGAGCGATTTGACCACCCATTCTTCCAAGTCCACTAATTGCAATGTTCATGTTATTTCTCCTTATAATCTGAATAAAATGTGACGATAGGTATGGATTTGAGAATTTGAGCAGGTTGCTCATTCAATGACATACCGCGTTCGAGTAGTTGCCGAATAACCGCATGCTTACTCTGACCAAATGCTTGCACGACAGCTTCATCCACATGTTGCATGAACGCTGGCGTGATTGTGATACGTTCATAATCGTCACCATCATAGCTTGCCGTTAAAGTCGTGGCTTCAACTGCATCGCTTCCTGGTTTTATCCCAGCTGTATGGCCATCAGCACCAATACCGAATATACCAACAACATAATCGACTGATTCCAAAACATTTTCAAGCCACGAGGCAAACTGCTTCGTCGTCGTATCACGCTCTTGCCCCGTAAGAGGGCGATAAAGTGTCGCACCTGGTAAGGAAAAACCGTCATTCAACAGTAGCTGCCAATTTTCATCAGGATGTCCAATAGGCCCGTATCGTTCATCCGATAGAGTGACATAAAGATTTTCTAAGGGAATATCTTGTAATTGCTTCGCCGCATCCACTGACACTCTACCGCCAGATCCGCCTGACATAAGCCATAGTACCTTTTCTCCAACTCTCAGAGGCTGAGCAATAGATTCAACTAGTTTTTGCATTGCAGGAAGTGTATTGTCGCTATAAATATACTGCATGTCGATGGACTCCTTTGCTATATTTAGCATAGCAAACTATTATGATTATCCGATAATAGCTGAACCATTATTCAGGGTGTGTAAAAACCACATAAAAGCGGACTTGTATTCAACCCGATCGTTGAGGGTTTCAATCCAGAGCTTGATAACCTCCACTCTCTCTTCGGGCGAACTAATGATCCAGCGATGCCGGAAACGAGACGGAGTATTTACAAGGTCACCCTAGCTTGTTATGTAAAAGACATCCCGAGAGTATGGGCTATTAACACTGAATACCGAACCGGTGGTCACAATATAGAGCACCTTTTTGTCTGAAAGCACATAGGGCAAGAGCAAATGTCCAAATCCGAGCCACACTCGTAAGACTCTTCACTTATCAGCCACCTGACGACCCACTACTGGATTCAAACCACATGCTTCTACCACCTTGAATGTAGGTTCATTTCACTTTAGCTTACCACAGTTATTTATCAAGTTTTACTTGTTTTTCCAGATGTATTTCGTATTACGGGCTTCACCTTCGATAGCAAGATAGCCATCGTCAACAAGTTTCATAAGGCGACGTTGAACGGTACGCTTCGATATGCCCGGTAGTATGATCTCTGCTTCAGATAATGATATGGATCCGAACTGGTTTGCATAGCTCAGAATATCAGACTCAGCTTTGGATATTTTTATCCTATCCGCATGTTTTGTTAGTCCAGATAGTGCATTTACTTCAATAGCTAAAACTTTGGCAGATGATAAGAATCCATCAACAAAATAATCGAGCCAGGGTTCGAGATTGGCCGATTTACGACCTGCGTAGTTTTTTGCCAAACTGAGCGCATCGTAATAGACCTGCTTATCCACGGAATAATAGGATTCTAATACTAGTGAGCTACGAAAATCATAATCCCTCAGACCTAAATATAGATTGGTGAGCAATCGCGTTGTCCTACCATTGCCATCGGCCAGTGGATGAATCGATACGAACTGAAAATGCAAAACACCAGCCGCAATAACAGGATGAATGTTATCGGCTGCGGCTAGCCACTTGAGTAATTCATTGATTTCTTGGTTTAGAATAGTAACCTCAGGACCGTCGTATACTGTTTTATCGTTTTGGTCTGCAATATAGATTGGATTTTCGCGTAGTGTACCGACTTTATCGGTCGGTAAAAGTTGATTAGCAACAATTTTATGAATAGCTAAAATATCCCCCAGCGTTATTGGTTTTTTTGTCATTTTACGTTCTTCAATAAAATCTAGCGCTTTTTTGTAGTTTTTAACCTCAAGCTCAGCGTACTGATGACGAGTCAATTGCTTACCATCAACTAATACCCTCTCTACTTGTTTGAGATTTAACGGGTTGCCTTCAATGGAGGTTGAGCTATGAGTAGCCTCAACGCTGGCTCTATAACGCATCTTAATCTCACGCTCTGGCAATATATAACTACCGTCAACTTGAGTGCGCAGTGACTCAATCTCGGCTATACTACGGAGTAGTTCATCAGAGATAGTATAATTAGGCCTGTACATAAGTTCAATTATAGCATAATCTTTGTAGAATCGTGCCAAAATCGTGCCATTTATTGTGACAAGAAGAATAGGCTTGTTCTGGTCAATTGACACACCCTGTCAGATGCTTAGGCCATCTTCTTGGCTCAGCTCGCAGGTCTTGAACCAGCTATATTAATGATCTTTTGCTGGATAGCTTTAAGATCATAGTCATCCATTCTTGGGCCTTCAAGCGTCGTTATCCATCCTCGATATTCTTCAACAAATTCGGTATGGTCACTCCATACGTCGGTCTGACTAGCAAGGGGGCCATATAGTGGATAAAGCTTTGCGTGAACGTACGCCACACCCGTGCCCTCAAAAACCAGCGCTACTCTCTTTACGTCCAGTGCTTTTTCGAGGATTAAAGCTACTTTTTTAGTTGCGTTCAGCAGCTCCACATAGGATACGTTGTCTAACTTAAAAATATAATCCCCTATGTTTGCTTTTGGAATAACGACCGTAAGACCTAGTGTATTGGAAAAGGGTGTCAAGAAAGCGAGGTGCTTATCATCTTCCCATACAATGTAACTATCGATCTCACCTTTAATAAGTTAATCGAATATTGTATCACTCATACGCTAAGTATAACAAAAATCCATTAGCGTGAATGCTTAGTAGGTTCTCTGTAAAATATATAGTCTTGGCTCTCTACGATAGATGAAGTTACAATCACAATAAAGCAGAATTTAGCCTTTTAGTCTACCGACAAGCTCCTCAACGACCTCATCTTCAACAATATTAACAAGGTCTTCATCAATATGGCTGCCAAATAGCGGGTCTTCAAAAACAACGCCACCTATTTCAACGGGGTTTTGTGTCTTGGATAAATATATCAGTGAATATGTGGATTGAATGGTTCTGAGTTAAATGCGTAGTTCATATTACACTCTATGTTTATTACACGAGCATCAAAGACCGATGTATATCTTTTCTCAAAATCCCTGAAAATCGTTTGCAAATCGTCCCACTCATGAGTACTAAGCTCGCCCAATTCTCCTACGTGACGCTTTAGTGAGCAGAAAGCTCAGCCGAGACAGGGGGCTGATCATTGCTGATTCCAACAGACCAATAATCAGTGGCCAATGTCTGATTCATCGGCGCTTTCATAAACTCACAGGCATCACATTTCTTTTCCTTATAGCAATTGTAACAGTTAGTATTGGCTAAACCGTTTCAATTTCATTCTGCCCATATAAAAAGTCGGAACTGAATCAACAGTTCCGACTTCATCTAGTAC
>JBPPME010000061.1:0-2383 GCA_051305895.1 Saccharimonadales bacterium (SeqCode) | reverse complement strand
TGAAGAAAAGCGGCTTCTTCATCGTAACGTCTACATGGACAACCTCGAGTGTGTCAACTACGGCCTGGAGCAATCCGTCGAACCAAGTTGAAGTTGGAGCAAGGGTTGGAGTTGAGGGTATTGGAGAGCTGGGACCATCATTCGAGTATTTCCGAACAGAATCTTCAGGGAGCTGGGTTGATGCAGATGTAAGTTCAACATTCCAAATGAAGACTCTTTTAACCGTTGTAGCCTGAGAGAAACAACGTCGTGTTCTTTGGGGGGCTGTTCTTTAAATACAGGCCTCTGCACTTGGGCGCAAAGGAGATTTCACAGAAAGAATGGGAGTCTAGATCGTCGGGAAATGGTTCAAAAACAGTGATCCTAGGGGACACGGAGTCAGAGCCTGTTTATCTAGTTGAGGCCTCCGAAGTTGGAGATGTCGATACTGAACATGTAGAAGACGGAGATGATGAATGCTGAGCCATGGGTTTTGAGGAGAAAATGTCGTTTATCTACTTGTGTCTAAGAAACTCGCGTCAGTTTGTGCTATCGTATCTACCGCTCTCATTTGATCACCGCTATCCTTGGCCTATAAAATACAGCTCTTTCGCAAAACTTGAATCAATATCAAGAACGACAACTATGTTAACGAGTGGCTATATGTAGTTTCTTAGATTGTGTCATCTCTCTAGAAGGTAATGCGAAACTATTCACCGGCATAGACCCACACATTGTGGCACATAATATAGAAAAGAAAAAAATTACGATGAATGTCTCGTTTTATATGAGATCTCCTCAAATACCTCCAAGTAAACTATCTAACAACCCCACACATTGGCGGAATACCAACAATGGTCACCTGAGCGTCTTGTAACAGTCCCGAAGGAACCCGAGAATGAACCATGAGTGTAATGAACCACAAGACTCTCGTCGAAGTACGCGGTATATCCTCCAATGCAACTCAACCCGATGCGGCTACAGCCTGGTACTGGTCCCTTTCGGTTTGTCAACGAACAAACTTGCGAGCCGTTGTCCGTCAGGGCAGCGTTCGTGGTGTAGAGATCCCCATTCGAACAAGACCCAGCAGCTAACGTCAGGTAAGTAAGAGATATGTTTGAAGGATTGGATAGGGACTCACAAGTGCCAGGGCAGGTATAATCAATAGAGAATTGAACGCAAGATAGAGTTGGGGTGGCAAGCGCCAGGATCGGCATGATATTTTGGAGGACTTGACGAAGACGCATTGTGGATATATAGCCGTGGTAGAATATCGATTTGGGGGATTTGATGATAAAACGGGACTGATATCTTTGGTTGGTTTCGAATTTGGAGGTAGTAGTCTTGAGTATTATTGAAACGGGAGCGAGCGGTTTAAATACTTATTGAGTTTAGGCAAAAACCCTCAAACCGCAAAGCGTCGATGGAAATGGACCCCATGATGCACTGGCAATATTCTTGGTATAGATTAGCTAGCAGGTCAAGTGTAGTTGAGGATAGAAGCGAACCCGAGGGCCCTAACGCTATTGGCGGTAGGTAATAATAAGCGGCTGCAAGTAATGTTGTGGCAAGGTACACTAGGGAAAAGTATCAGCAGTAACTCATCTCGTCTCGGCAAGGTGCAGTCAGAAAAAAGGATCAACAGTAACCTACCTCTTTTGTCCAAAATTGGTTCTCATGCACGTATATCGAGTCTCTCTTATGAGCTGCGTTGCGAGGAGCAGTATAATTGGACCTTGGGTCTATCTATGTGTGGGTGATTTTTGGATTGGTCTAATTCGTCCTTTCAAGCTATTTTGTGCTTTTGGACAAAGTTACTTAGCGAACCCTATTTATTTGCATCTCAATGAGGCCAAGGAACCTTGTTAGGGCCAAGAACTGGGGTTGAAGTAAGCTCGGAGCGCTTCCTCGGCTGTGCTTATAGTAAAGAGGATTTAACCGTTTTGGAGCTTCTGATAGGCTATATACGGCTAATTCCTTGCTTCTTGCGACACGTTCAACGGCGTCTATCAGACTCTTGAGGAATTTGGTGCGCTTGAGTTGAAAGATATTTTTACTGTTTTTGTCGGTTACTTCAAATGTTCTCTGCCCTGCGAGCAAAAATGAGCTCCACCCCATATGCCTCTCATTAATGGTAATGCAAGACTATTCACTCGTAAGACCGATACTTGCAGCTACTTACCCCGCTGTCTTTTCCTGTTTTCTTACCATAAACAAGTATCTATAAATGAGTCCCTTCACCAAAAGTGACTCGATATCAAAAACGACAACTATGTTACCGAATGGCTATGGCTTCTGCTTGTGCAAATGCGGTGGGCGTTGTACCAGTCGCTGGCCTGGCGGTGATCACTACTGTTCTCACCTCCTCGTTGCGAGAGCAGCCACGATGATTCTGCTCACTCAT
>JBPPME010000059.1:0-9419 GCA_051305895.1 Saccharimonadales bacterium (SeqCode) | reverse complement strand
GAAAGCGAAGTAGTGATTCCAGTCGTTGATCATGTAAATAAGCTAGGCAGGAGACGGATCGAAGAATGCACAGCGGTCGTAAATGCGCAGTCGGCACGTCGCGTGTTATCGTCGAGTATTTCGGCAATCGATTCTTTGCCAAACCTACACGCACTGGTGATATTTGCTGAGCATACCCCAGAGTCTCACACTCGAGAATTGGCGGCCTATGTCTCAGGTAAAGACATCTTAATACTTGGTCCATCTTCCGTCGGTCTTTTGATACCAGGCAGCCTAAAACTGGGTGCTATCGGGGGAACGCAACACGAGCAGTTATCGGGCGGCGACTTCTACCGTATCGGTGATACGGCCGTCGTATCAACATCAGGGGGTATGGTTAATGAGCTCATTCATACAGTCGGACGTAGCGGACTCGGTGTATCATTTGCCATTGCTCTAGGTGGCGATCGTTTCCCGGTACTGACTCCTGCTGAAGCAATACTGCTTGCTGAAAAAGACAAGTCAACAGAGAGAACCGTATTTTTTGGTGAGCTTGGCGGCACAGACGAATATGAGATTGCTGGCTTAGTGAAGGGTGGAAAGATAAAAAAAGAGGTTATTGCTTACGTCGCTGGAACAGTCGCGGAGCTATTTGAAAAACCGCCACAATTCGGTCATGCGAAAGCTCTCGCTCAAAGTGGAGACGAGACGGCAACCGCCAAGAAGAGGGCACTGAAAGATGCGGGTGTTACGGTCTGTGATACGTTTGGTGATATTGAAGAAAACCTCAAAAAGTATGTTGGAAGTGAGCGCCAAGTTCCATCAACCTCAATTACGGTACGCAAGAAAAGCCTTATCCTAAGCCACGTGTCTGGTGATATTAACGGCAATGTACAGCTTATCGGGAATGACCTGCTTACGACCGTACAGAAACACAGTGTCGCATCACTCTATGCATCGCTCCTGCTAGGTCATGAGGTGCGTTCGAAGAAGCTCGACGATTTTTTTGATTTTTGTCTGCGCCTCCTTGTCGACCATGGACCATACGTTTCCGGTGCATTGAATACAATCGTGAGTGCTAGGGCAGGCAAAGACCTAGTATCCAGCCTTGTTACCGGACTACTGACTATCGGGCCACGTTTTGGTGGAGCGATCAATGGTGCAGCGGACGGGTGGCTAAATGCAGTGGCTGACGGAAGTGATCCGAAAAGCTTCGTCGGCACCTACACGAAGCAAGGCGGTATTATTCCGGGCATTGGCCATAAGAAGTATCGTATCGATAATCCCGACCCACGCGTAGCGGCATTGATTGAATTTGCAGGCAATACGAACGACGATCGTTATCTAACTTTTGCTCGCAGTGTCGAACAGGTAACGGTAACAAAGAAGAGTAATCTTATACTGAATGTTGATGGCGCAATTGCAGCGATCATGCTCGATATATTAGAGTCGGAGCTAGATTATGATCATGATCAGCTACAAGAACTCATCGATATTGAGTTCTTTAACGCGCTATTTGTACTGAGTCGCTCAGTAGGCTTTACGGCACACTATCTAGATCAACGACGGCACGATGAAGGCTTGTTGCGTCTCCCCGATGACGATGTTCGCTACTTGAACTAAGATCTAACACCCGACACCGATGTAGCAAAGTCCAGCGTCAAGGGCATCTTGAAGTTTTTCAATAATATATGCAGACATAGAAGCGTTGACTGTCCAGACTGCTTGCATTACTTCGGTTATATCAGCGTTTGCTTCATCGGTCAGTTTTGCTACGGAGTTTGCAAAAGAAATTTTCAGGGCAAGGAATGTATTTGATGTAACTTTTATTAGTTCCATCTTATATTTATACCAGTACTTGCAACCACCCTTTCTTCTTGCGCGATTTAAGCCACTCTTGGTGAATAGTTAAAGTCTTCAAGTGAATTTACCGACTTTAACGACCTCTAGGATCCAAGCAAATTAAATCCTGTAAGCCTGTAGGGTAAGGTATAATAAGTTAATATGATTACCGTTATTATTGCAGGTGGCTCAGGCACAAGACTCTGGCCTTTATCTACCCCAGACTATCCAAAGCATCTTCTAAAGTTAACAAGTGATCGAACGATGCTACAGCAGGCGTATGATCGTGCTATAAAGTTAGGCGAGACAGTTTACATTGTTACTGAAGCAAGCCATTCTGATCACGTGCGTGAGCAACTACCCGAACTAGCCGAGGATGCCTTCATCATTGAACCTGGTCGCCGAGGAACGGCACACTGTATTGTTATGGCTCTTGATCTTATCTCACGTATTCATGATAAAAATGAGCCAATAGCATTCATCCACTCGGATCATCACGTGCGTGATGTCGCAGGATTCGCTCGCTCATTTAGCTTGGCGGCGAAAACATCAAGTGAACGAAACGAAATTACTTTGATTGGCATCGAGCCAACACATCCTGCGACAGGATTTGGATATATTCAGCGCAACGGAGTTCTTAACGCAGACAGTGGCGTGTATAGTGTCGAATCATTCAAGGAAAAACCCGATTACGAAACAGCAAAGGCATACGTCGACTCTGGAAATTACCTGTGGAACTGTGGATATTTTGTCGGATCGGTGAATACATTCTTAAATGAGTTAGAGCGAAGTGCGCCTGAACTCGACGCGAGCTTTAAGGCTCTTGCAGCAGTTGCTGACCCTAAATCTCAAGAATATGGTGATGCATACCTAGGACTCGATAATCAAGTAATCGACATTGCTTTGATTGAAAAAGCTCAGAGCCTCGCTGTGGTTTCGGCAAGCTTCGATTGGATGGACGTCGGGTCATTCAAGGATCTGCACGAGGCAGTGTTGACTGACGAAGTTGGTAATTATCTCCAAGGCGAGAACATTCATGCGCTTGATGTTGAAAATGTTTTTGTCCGCAATGAAGAGGCAGACAAGCCGGTAGCCGTCATTGGTCTCGATAATATCGTCGTAGTCAACACACCAAATGGTATCCTGATTTCCCGCACAGACATCAGTCATCGCACAGGCGAAGTCGCAAAAAAGCTGCAATCTCAATAGTGTTGTAATTTTATATTTTTACAGAATTTACAGAATTTTGTAGATTTTTTATAATGGTTACGGTTTAATGAAGTCAACGGATTTCGTTTTATGAAATTCGGAAAGGATTGATTTCTATGTGCGGAATTATCGGCTATATCGGTGATAAAAAAGCACAACCGATACTTGTCAGTGGACTGAAACGGCTCGAATATCGTGGCTATGACAGTGCGGGCATCATAACTATCAATAAGAAGGCGAAGTCGACACTGCTACGAGCAAAAGGTAAGGTTGCCGAGCTCGAGGAGAAAGTCGTTACTCATAAAACTAGCGACACTGTAGGCATTGGTCATACTCGCTGGGCAACGCACGGCGAACCAAGTAAGCGCAATGCCCATCCGCATCATGTCGGCAATATCTATTTAGTGCACAACGGCATTATCGAGAATTATCAAGAGCTCAAAATTATGCTTAGCGAGCATGATTATGATTTCAAGAGCGACACTGACACCGAAGTATTGACGGCACTGATTGATCACCTGACGAAAACAGCAGACAGCCTACTTGAAGCAGTGAGCGGTGCACTCAAGATGGTGGTTGGAGCGTATGGTATTGCGCTGCTTGATGTACGTAATCCAGATCAGATCATAGTGGCTCGAAAAGGCAGCCCATTGATCGTTGGTATCGGCGACGGAGAAGTATTCGTCGCAAGTGATGCTTCGGCGCTTGTTGGTCATACTGACAAAATTATTTATCTACATGACGGGGAAATCGGCAGTTGTGCCCGTGATGGTGTACAGCTATACGATATCGAAACACAGGCAGTAGAAGCGGAATTTGAGAAGCTTGAACTTGATCTGCAGTCTATCCAGAAAAAGGGCTACGATCACTTCCTGCTTAAGGAAATCCACGAGCAACCAGATAGTTTACGTTCAACACTTAGTGGACGCATCAGTACCGAAACGAACACAGTGAAGCTTAGCGGCCCGAATATGACAGATGAAGAACTGCGTGACATACGTCATCTGCTTATCGTAGGTTGCGGTACAGCATATCATGGGGGCGTAATGGCGAGCTACTTTATAGAGCAGTTCACGGACGCCATGTCTGTACAAGTGGAGATTGCCAGCGAACTACGGTATCGCTCGTTCCATGTACCAGAGGATACGGTAGCACTTATTGTGTCGCAGTCAGGCGAGACCGCAGATACACTTGCCTGCTTGCACGAACTGAAGCGTCGCGGTATTCGCTGCCTCGGTATAGTGAATGCTGTTGGCAGTACGATTGCTCGCGAAGTAGATGGCGGAGTATATGTACATGTCGGTGCGGAAATCAGTGTAGCGAGCACTAAGGTTTTCACTTCACAAGTGGCAGCGATGGTGATGTTTGGGTTAATGATCGCGCAGGCGAAGGGCGTGGGATCGAAGGCGTTGAACCAGTATATCGAGGAGCTCAATCAATTGCCAACAGAGATTGAATCAGTACTCGAAAAAGTCGAGAGTGACGTAAAGAAAATTGCAAAGAAATATGCTAAATATGAACATGCTCTGTACGTTGGTCGCGACACACTTTATCCGATCGCCCTTGAAGGTGCTTTAAAACTAAAAGAAGTGAGTTATATTCATGCCGAAGGGTATGCTGCTGGCGAATTAAAACATGGACCGATTGCATTGATTGACGACCGATTCTTCGAGGTATGCTATCTACAAGATAATTGGCTCTACGAAAAGACGCAGAGTAACCTCATAGAAATGCATGCCCGTGGTGCCCATATACTCGTTGTGACAGATACAGAAAAGCGTATCTCAGCAGAAGAGGTGATCCGTGTGAAGACGAAGCTGCAACTACTAACTCCCTTACTTTTTAATATTGTTAGCCAGCTACTTGCCTACTATGTAGCCGTTGAGCGTGGTAATGATGTGGATCAACCGCGCAATCTAGCTAAGAGCGTAACAGTCGAGTAACTATAAAAGGACAAAGAATAAGCCGACGATAATTACAGTAATGACAAACATCCAGCTAATACTCCAACGTAATGGCTAGTGATTTGCCTGATATCACTTTATACATTAGATGAGATGGAAGATAAAACCAGTCACAAGCACGATGAATAGATTATAGGATTGTTGCCCTAGGTTTTAAGTATAAATATCAGCACAGCCACAATGAGTAACAACACAAATATCATCTGTATTGGACCTGAGGATAGTAGGCGGAGTAATTTCCAGGCGAGATAAACCGTAACACAATGAAGGTGATAGCATTAAGTAGAGGCAGGCAGTCGACTACACTTCCCTATAGTTGTCGGTAATAATTTTACGCATCTTTGTAATAAATAGACCTTTATCAAATCGTCGAGCTTTGCGGCGAAGAGTGGCTGGGAGAAATGTGTGCCGCTTGGCTTCCTGGATGGCATCAACAACGTTATCAACGGTTTGCTTCTTGAAGAGTATACCACTTTCGCCATCTTGAATGATGTCGAGTACGCCACCCTTACCGTAGGCGATGACCGGCGCGCCAGCGGCAAGTGCTTGAACTGGGACGATGCCAAAATCTTCTTCAGCCGGAAAGATAAAGCCGCGAGCGTGGTTGAGCGCCTCTTCAACGGCTAAATCGGAGGCATCACCGAAGCGATCGGTGAAGAATTGCACTTTTGGGCTAGCCATAGCGACTAGTTTTTCGTGCTCGCTACCATTACCGTAGACTTTTAGCGGGATGTCAAGCCGCGATGCCGCGGCCACCGCTAAGTCGACACGTTTGTAAGGAACCTGACGGCCGAGCGCTACGTAGTAATCATCGCGTGTGCGAGCTGGGTCGAAGCGGTCGATGTCGACTGGCGGATACACAACGGTGGCATCTTGACCATAGTATCTCTTGATGCGTTTACGAACTTCCTCAGAGTTAGCAATGAAAACATCGACGTCTTGCGCGGCATCGTAATCGGCCTTCTTGAGCGGAGGAACGAAGAGCGGCATCGCCATACGTACAAGCCAGTTGAACTTGCCGAATCCTGGATTTTTCTTATATTCATCATAATGACTCCAGTAATAGCGAATTGGTGTATGGCAATAACAGATATGGACTTGGTCGTCGCGTGTTTTGCGCACTTGCTTACTCTCAGCACTTGAGCTACTAATGATGATGTCGAATTCTGATAGATCAAGCTTTCGAAACGCTTTGACACGTAGCATGGGGAAGAACTTGTGAAGTTTCTTAATCTGAGTAGGCAGGTTTTGGAGGTAGGTTGTGCGTACATCGAGGCGAGCAAACTTTGGCATTTTCTCTGGTATGTAGGTGCTAGTGTAAATCGGTGCACCAGGGAAGGCTTTAGTGAGCGCCAAGACGACGTCTTCTGCGCCACCCATGTTGGTGAGCCAGTCGTGGACGATGGCAATTTTTGGAGTACGTCTGACCATCAGCGCGCTCCGGTTTTGCGTAGAACTACGCTGATGGTCTTGAAAAGGATTTTGATATCGAGCCAAAAGCTCCAATTCTGTACATAATAAAGTTCGAGCTGGATGCGCTCTTCAGTGGTCAGATTATTACGGCCCGAGACTTGCCAGAGACCAGTGATACCACTTTTTACACTAAGGAATAATGCCCCGTGCTTTTCGGTAAATTTGGCGTCGAGCTCTCGCTTTGGAATCGGGCGTGGGCCTACAAGGCTGAGATCGCCTCGTAAGACATTGAACAGCTGCGGTAGTTCGTCGAGCGACGAATCACGAAGGAATTTGCCGAAGCGGGTGATACGTGGATCGTTTTTAACCTTGAAGTCGCGTCTGTATTCCTTAACTAGGTCATCCCGTCCCATTTCTTTGAATTCCTCCAGCGCGTCCTTCTTGCCGTATTTAGCACCCATGCTGCGGAATTTAATGACACCGATCGGTTTGGAATACTGGCTGAGACGCTTGGCGACATAGAAGAGTGGTCCGGGGTTAAATAGGAACTGTAATACTACGAGGACAAGAAAGATGGGCGACAGAAGGATGATTAGCAGAAGTGATACTAAGAAGTCGAATATCCGCTTAGCGATGGCACCCCAGCCAGTGAGCGGTGTCTGGCTAACACTGATAATCGGATAGCCGAAGAATACGTCGATAGTGTTTTTGCCAGTATAGAATTCCGCTTGACCCGGGATGAAACTATAGGCGATATGTCGAGTTTGTGCAGCACTGAGAATCTGCTGGTTGAGCTCCTGAGACTCGTAAAGGTCGGTTTGGATAATGGTGGTGACGTGCAACTTGTCGATGTCATGGAGCGCCTTTTCTATATCAGTAAAGTGGGCAACATCAAGTCCTAGTGGGATGAGTTTCTTCGGACCGGCTATAGCAACGATTTTAAATCCACTGAGTTCGGTGAAACCAAGGATGTCGGCGATTCCCTTCGTCGCACTACTGTTACCGATGATGAGCACGCGACTGATGCCTATTCCCAAACGATAAAGAATGGTGCGTGCGAGGCGTAGTATTTCGCGGTCAAGTAGCAGGAATAGGAACGAACCGACAAGTACATAGATGGTGACGAGGCGCGCTGGGAAGATGTGGGTATTTGTGACGTATTCCCAGCCGATGATGAGCAGCACTCCTATAAACGCTCCAATGGCCAGGCGTCCCCACTCGGCCAGGCGTCGATTGTATATGCGGGCGTTGTAGAGACCTAGTATAGAGAGAATGAAAAGCCAAATAGGAATGATACAAAGAGAAGCGACCAGATAGTTACTGTCATCACGCGCAGTGAGAAGGTGACGGCCATCGAAATTGACACGGATAATATAGGCAATGCCGAGCGCAGCAAGCAAGGCAAGGAAATCGACACCCAGAAGGATAAGACTGTAGAATTTCGTATTTTTACTGAGCATAGCTAGTAGTTCCATTATATACTAGTTTGTCTGTAGCCCAGGCTGATATAATAGATAGCATGGCTAGTGAGCGGGCGACCAAGAAGCAACAGGAGTTGTTTCAATTCGTGAAGGATTTTATTGATGAACATGATTACGGGCCGAGTTATCGTGAAATTATGTTCGCACTTGGATATAAATCGGTCTCAACCGTGGCGGTGCATGTTGACGCACTGATTGCCAAAGGGTATCTTGCCAGACGAGATAATTCGCCCCGTTCACTCGAAGTTGCCCAAAGCGATAGTAGTAGCACCGGGTCAGCGGAATCAAGCGATGACGTGTATCGTACAGTCGTGTACCTGATTAAGAGTTATGATGGAACACACGATGCGGATGAATCAATAAAGACGTTGCTACGTGCTTTGGAGCTCGTTGGGCGGACTCCGGATGCTAAGGAGCTGACCAAACAATACGAATCAAGGAAAAGGATACGGCTAGCATGAAGCATAGGCAATTCAAACAGCTGATTGCTAGGCATAAGAAATTGCTAATCGGAATCGGTGCAGGGTTACTAGGCCTAATCTTGGTTGTGCAGGTAATATATCCGAGCGATCGCTTACTACCCTTTGTTTCTATAGAAGGGGTGAATCTCGGCGGCTGGAGTAAGAGGGATGCCGCTGAAAGACTCGATGGGTTGAGTAGTGCCTTGAAGATCGACGTCAAAGTCGCGGGAAGCAGTGAAGCGCATCGATCGGTCAAACCAGGAGATTTCGGTCTCACAATCAAGAATCAAGCCCGGGTAGAAGCTATGCAATATCCATGGTTTCTGCGTTTGGTGCCAACGTCACTGTTCTGGGTGGGACTCACAATCTCATATGGTACACCTACATATGAGCGGTCTGAAGAGCAGCTCAAGACATATGTAACCAAGACGTATGGTGAAGGATGTATCGTTCAGCCAACGAATGCCACGGTTATTCCGAAGGGTGACCAATTGGTCGTGACGCCAGCGAAAGATGGAGGCCGCTGCGAGATGCGGGAGATCATTGGGGATTTTATGACATCGTTGCCCACAATTGAAGGCGGCCATACAATAACCGTCGAGGTGGAACCGATTTCTGCTGATATCTCTACGAAGACCGCTATGGAATTCCGGGATACTTTGGTGAGTCGCATTAAAGATGGAGTGAAGGTTAATACTCTAGGAGAGGAGATAGTCATTCCGTTCAGTGAGATGACGAAGTGGATTCGTGTTGTGCCGCTAGACAAGCAACTTACAGTAGACATAGACTCAGTGCAGTCCAATATCTACTTCGATGGAACGATTGCTAAGAAGGTTGTCATCACACCAGGCACAACCTATGTGACGACTCGTGATTTCGCGGAGATATCACGTAAAAACGGTGCCACCGGACGCGCGCTTGACCGAGATGTAACTCGGGAATCGATATTGAAAGTACTAAAAGGCGAAGAACCTATTGCGGCTGCCGCGATGATGCCAGTGGCACCAAACGTTCAATACACATATACCTACACCAAGAGCAAAGAAGGTATTAGTGCACTTATGAAAAAC
>JBPPME010000027.1:0-5505 GCA_051305895.1 Saccharimonadales bacterium (SeqCode) | reverse complement strand
GCCGATACCTAAATCGCACGTAGTCAGATAACGACATATACAAAGAATAAGACGCTCGCTGAAGACTTAAGTTACGTCGAAGTGCTTGCAGATGAAGTCCTGCCGGTTGCGCAGGATCAATCAGTTGTGGTATCTGAGGTATTCCACTTCGCCTCGAAATCGGGTGTAGTGATCTCTGGACTTACTTTTGACGAAGTACCTGTTGTGAAGGGTAAGAAGTCAAAAGAGCAGCTTGAGAAAGAGAAGCTTTTGCCAAAAGGTGTTGTGGTGGTTCCTGTTACTGTGAATCTTGCTAATGGAACACCATACCTTGGCGTTGAAACATTCTTACAAAATCTGGAAGAGAACCGTCGAAAAATGCAAATCATTGGACTTGTCGTACAGCCGACAGAAGAAAATCTTGCTGTCTTCAGTTCCGTCGAATTAAAAATCAATTTGTATACGAAGACTACACTCACAACGACAGCAGAAAAGGAGAAAGAGTAATGGCTGAGGCATCTGATATGACAGCAGCTCCCGTAGATACTGTGCGTAGTAAGCCACGACAGGGCGCAAAACAACGCAAAACAAATGTCAAGGCAGATTCAAAACGATTCATTCGTATACTGAAAAACCACCGCTTTTTCATCGTCTCGGTGGGCGTCCTGCTTTTAATTTTGGTTGTGCTGCTTCGAGTGACAATGCTCAATTCGATACCAGTTGATCAGTCATATATTCAGAGTGAGCTATCATCATTGAAGAAGGCAACTTTTGATGAGGATGTGATCAAAAAAATGGAAGCGCTCAAAGAGAGTGGCGTGACGGCACCGGGATCACAAAAAAATCCAGATCGCACCAATCCATTTGGCGAATAACCGTCCGTAGGTGGTGTATACTAGGTAATATGATATAGTGTTGCTAACTATTTTATTTTCAAGGGATAAATCTAATGGAGGGAAAATCCAATGAATGATACAGTGGTGGCAAATCTTATTACAGGTGAGATCAAACGAGAGCAAGAGGGACTTGAACTTATTCCAAGTGAAAATTATGTGAGTACTGATGTACTGGAAGCGCTCGGTAGTGTATTTACAAATAAATATTCCGAAGGGTATCCGGGTAGGCGTTATTACGGTGGGCAAGAGTTTACAGATCAGGTAGAGACGCTCGCTATCGAGCGAGCAAAACAGCTATTCGGAGCTGATCACGCTAATGTTCAGCCGCATTCCGGTGCACCAGCAAACGAAGCTGTGTACAGCGCCTGGCTTGATCCGGGCGATTCGGTACTGGCGATGGACCTTAGCCATGGTGGTCATCTCACGCACGGTGCGCCGGTGACGCGCTCGGCGCAACTCTATAACTTTATCCGCTATAAGATGAAGAATATTGAGACGGGGGAGATTGACTACGAGGAGCTGCGTGCATTGGCGATAAAGTATAAACCAAAGATCATTCTGGCAGGTTTCTCGGCATATCCGCGGGAACTTGACTACGGAAAATTCGCAGAAATTGGCAAAGAAGTTGATGCACTGTTGATGGCTGACATGGCACACATTGCAGGTCTTATCGCCGGCGGAGTTGCGAAGAATCCGTTTGATTACGGCTTCCACGTGATCACGACGACGACCCATAAGACACTTCGTGGCCCACGTGGAGGTATGATTCTTTCCAAGGGTGTGGTTGGTAATCCGCTCAAAGCGCCAGAAAAGAAACTTGAAAACATTCCGACGTTGATTGATCGTGCAGTCTTCCCTGGTATGCAAGGTGGTCCACATATGCATGTAATTGCCGCGAAAGCCGTAGCGTTCGGCGAGGCTCTGAAGCCTGAGTTTAAAGACTATGTGACGCAGATTGTGAGTAATGCGGCGATACTTGCCAACGAGCTGAAAAAGCGCGGATTCGTGCTGATTACTGGTGGTACTAGTAACCACCTCATTTTAGCTGATGTATACAAGAGCTTCGGGGTAGATGGTAAAGTTGCTGAAGAGGCACTCGATGCTGTTGGTCTGACGCTGAATAAAAATTCAGTGCCAGATGATACATTGCCACCATTCAGGCCAAGTGGTATCCGGCTCGGTACTCCGGCATTAACTACTCGCGGCCTCAAAGAAGAGCACATGGCGGAGATTGCTGAGATTATGCTAGAGGCCATAAAGAATCGTGAGGATGAAACTGCGGTCAAAACTCTCCGCGACCGTGTAGTTGAACTTACTAAAGAATTCCCATTGCCGTATTAAGTTATAGGGCGGGAATTTCAAGTGGTTCTTGCTCGATAGTGATACCAAACTTTTGACGTACGGCAGTGACGATTTCGGCGCGTGCTATCATGAGATCGTTGTAGCTGTTTGCTGATTCATTAACAAGGACTAGTGCGTTTTTGCTATACACTCGCATGCCATGAAGGAGTTGCCCCCTGAGGCCCGCCTGCTCGATTAACCAACCAGTCGGAATTTTGTAACTGCTATTCGGCATTTCGTGGTAGGGAGCATCAGGATAGTCTGCTTGTATGCGTTGTAAAGTAGCGTGGTTAACGATGGCATTTTTGAAGAACGATCCGGTATTTGGTTGCTTGAGAGGGTCTGGCAACTTATCGGCACGGATGGCGCTGACTGATTCACGTATGACTTGTGGGGTAAACTCTACTATGCCGTGTGTATCGAGGTAGACTTGGAGCGTAGCGTAGAAGGGCGGTTGAGGGAGAGCCTTTAGTAGGCGGAAAGTGACTGTGAGAATGATATAGCGATCGGTTTCGTGACCACGAAAGATACTGTGACGATATGAAAACTCGCAATTCTCCTTCGGAAGTGTGACAAATGAGTCAGTATTGGTATCGTACGCCTCAAGTTCAACAAATATGGTGCTGATTTCCTGCCCATAGGCACCGATATTTTGCACCGGTGCTGCACCGACACTTCCTGGAATTGCGGAAAGCGCTTCAATGCCACTCAGATTTTTGTCAATCGACCATTTCACGAGATCATCCCATACTTCACCGGCGCCAGCACGAACAGTGAGGCTTGAGTCGTCCTCACTGATCTGAGTGATACCTTTAATCTGTGGACGGATGACAATGCCGGAAAAGCCGCTATCTTTTGCTAAGGTATTACTGCCACCACCGAGTATGAAGACATGCTTTTTGGCAAGGATAGCTTGCTGGTAGGCGGTGCGTACTTCATCAGCCGAAATAGCATCAACAATTACACTGACCTGACCACCGAGCTTCATGGTTAGATAATCTCTGAGAGACGCATTCGTATGTGTATCCATTATCTCTAATTATAGCGTAGTTGTAATAAAACATGATATAATTACCTCTGTTACATCACGTATATGCACCCGTAGCTCAGCGGATTAGAGCACTGGTCTTCGGAACCAGGTGTCGTAGGTTCGAGTCCTACCGGGTGCACCAATGAGACAATCTCAGGGTTTATGAGCTTAAATAACTCATTCAACCCTGGGATTTTTTCAATTCCAGCGGAGCCACAATCTATTTCTGCGTAACTTGGCACCGTATCGAATATTACGCCAAAATAGCGGGCTCGAAGGATAGGATTACAGTGGACAACGAGGAGATCCTTCAAGTGTTCCACAAAGTATTTTATGTATGTCAACATTGTCGGCATGTCAACATCCCCTTTCGTTTCTTGCTCGTCTTCGCGAGTGTCTAAATCACTAATTTGCTGCTCTATCGCGGTTAAGTCCTCTTCCATGTATTTAATTGCTGTTGGTGAACTCACCAACCGAAGCTTGTCAACAATAACACGTGATTGAGCCTCAAGCTCTTCATGCCTCTTGTCGCGCAGGACGCTTTCATCCTGGACGCGAACCTGCCGTTGCTCCCATACGGTCAGACTGCCTGCAAGATCTCTTCTAAGCGCTCCGGACGCACGACAAGAGGCTCGACGAACTGGTCGATCTTGGTGTCGAATTGGTCTTTAGGAACGCGGAAATAGTGCCCGTGGTGGCTACAGTGATAGGCTGGGTAAGTATTACCAAGTCGGCCGCGTGAAGCACTGCCGAGTAGTGGATTACGGCGTCCGGGACAGGTGACGAGCTTGCGATAGGGAAACTCAGCGTTATACACGTTCTTTTTAGCAAGCTTCTCTTGCTTTGGCGTCCGCGTCACAATCGGGTAGTCTGGGTCATCCGGATTGAGCGCGATGCTGATCTTGCCGCGGTTGGCCTTGTTCCAGAGCTCAATATCGACCAAACCTTTGAATTTACAGAGAACTGGCTGGTCGCCTGTCCATTTCTCGGTATTAACGCCAGCATAGATCGTCTTGGCTATATAGACGCGTAGGAGCTTGCCGGTCATTTTCTTGTCACCGACCCGCTTGGCAATTTTTGTTCGGTCCTGTTTATCACGTATTACTTTGACAGGTGTCCGATAACCGAGACGATTCATTTCATCGGCGACTTGGTCATCGCTGTAGCGTCCACTTGCCCGCATTTCGTACATCTTACGAATAATCGGTGCGTGGTCGTCATGCGGCGCCAAGATAGCTCGCTTACCGTTCACCGTCTCTATCCGCTCATTCTTGTAACCATAGATCGCCGGACGCGACCAATAGCCAATCTGCGTATAGCGTATCTCCGAGCCGATCATGCGCGTCAGGATTTCGCGTATCTCAACTTTGGCGTGTTCGACTTCAAGCAGCTCAGTTTTACGCGAAGGCGTGTGAACACTCCACTTGTACTGCATGCCGAGATGTTCGAGGGTGTTCACCTTAATGTTACTAATGACGCCGTACATGTCCATAAGATCCACATTGTGCGGCTCAAGTTGGTTTTTGAGGAGATCGTAAGCAGTCGATCCACCACGAGTAAAGCGGTCAATTGACTTGACAAGTACGACGTCAATCTCGTTAGTCGGATCAATAGCGTAGTCAATCACATGCTGCATCGGTTGTTTGTCGTCGTCGGCAGATTCTAAGTAGGTGAGGACCTTCACAATCTCGATACCGCGCGTTGGCGCATAGCGCTTGCCTTGCTCGATTTGAGCCTCCGGTGAGTCCCCATCGATGCCTTGACCAACCGTCGAGACACGGACTGCCAGGACGCCTTTACGCTGTGTTTGCTGTGGAATCATGACCCGCCTTCTGTATTTCCTTTAAGAGAGGGAAGCCACTCGCTTCATCTTCGGCAATCCGGGTCGCAATCAAATCAGCAAGGAACTTGATACGCTCTTCAGTGCTAAAATTGTACCGTATCAGGCGTGGCAATGGTTTGCTTCTAGTCAATCAGAATGCGAAAGAAATCACCACACAAGAGTATGGTGATAATTTGTCACTCCTGCGTATACCAGTGCTTGGCTCGGCCAACGCTGGCCCGGCGACACTGTACGCCGACGGGCGGGTCACTGGTTATTTGAGGCTATCTGAGACATTGCTACCTAAGTCAATCTCACGAAAAGCCCTCTATGCCCTTAAGGTGGTCGGACAATCCATGAATAGAGCAAAAATTGGTGCCCAGAAGCTACCAGCTGATGATGGAGACTATATCATTGCGGACGGATCGACCTACGAC
>JBPPME010000023.1:0-3050 GCA_051305895.1 Saccharimonadales bacterium (SeqCode) | reverse complement strand
TCCTACACTTGGAAATAGAGGCGATCTTATACACAACGGCAAGTCTGCACTTGCTATCGATGTACAGCGAGACTACACGAGATGGTTAGACACTGCCGACAAGGCAGGCGTCACTATTACTCACGTGCTTGAAACTCACATACATAATGACTACGTGACAGGTGGCTATAAGCTTGCGCAAGAGGTACATGCTGAGTATATACTGCCTGAAGGGAGCGGACAGAAATTCAAAGCTACTATAGTCAAAGATAATATGACGTTCGTTGTCGGAGATATTAAAGTAACAGCGCTTCACACTCCTGGCCACACCCCGCACCATATGAGTTACTCAGTAACGGACGGCCACAGAACCGCTGTCTACACAGGTGGTGGCTTGCTGTATGGCACGGTCGGACGAACCGATCTTATTTCTGAAAACCAAACCAAACAGCTGACCGCTGATCAATTTGAATCGGCACATAAGCTCATCGAAACACTTCCTGTCGCGACCGAAGTGTACCCAACTCATGGATTTGGGAGCTTTTGCTCATCGTCCGACGGTTCTGGAGCGACGGCGAGTACGCTCGAGAGCGAAGCTAGGATCAATGTGGCACTCACTCATAATAAAGAGACCTTTGTCGCTATTATTCTGCGAGGACTCGGACCGTATCCCCGCTACTATGCGCATATGGGAAGCATGAACCAGTCGGGGCCAGGTGCGACTAGCCAGTTGCATATCCATGACTACGCACCGGAAGATATTGCCCAGGCGCTTAAAGGCGATAAGAGCTGGGTCGTGGATGTACGTTCTCGAAAAGCGTTTGCCGCAAAACATCCAAATGCGGCAGTTGGGATTGAACTTGGCAATTCATTTGCGACGTATACGGGTTGGTTGTTGCCTTGGTCGGACGACATTACGCTCGTTGGTGACACCGAAGAAGATATAGTGAGTGCCCATATTGAACTTTCACGTATTGGCATGGATGCGTTCGTATCGGGAGCCACGTATACCCTTGAGCCGTATTTTGCTGCCGCACCTAGCCGGAGCTATCAGCGACGGACATTCGTAGATTTGCAAAGAGCTCTACAAGACGAAGAGCAGCCGTTCATTCTTGATGTACGGTTGCCGAGTGATTGGAATGACTCGCACGTCACTAGCTCCGTAAACATCCCGCTACATGAGCTAATGGCTCGGGTGGAGGAATTGCCGAAATATAAGGCAATCTGGGTACATTGCGCATCTGGATACCGAGCGAGTATCGCAGCTAGCTTGATTGACCGTAGCGGACGAACACCAGTGCTCATAGATGATACGTTCGAGCATGCGCTCGAGCTTGGACTCGCTAGTTAATAGAAAACAGGAAAATTATGAATAAAACGTCAATAATTTTAGGAGTAACAATAGTAGCAGTGGCAGCTGGAGCCTGGCTGTTCTTCAACTATGGCGACTCTAAGCAACAGCCTTTGTCTGATTCGGAGCAACAGGTGCTTACTGTGCAGGATAAGCGTCTCACAAAAGGAGATGAATCGGCACCGGTAAAAATTGTTGAATACGCTGATATCCTCTGCCCGTACTGCGCGAAAGCAAATGAGGAGATAATTCCAAAAATACAATCGAACTACATTGATAAAAATCAGGCACATTATGAAGTGCGGCTCGTCGCCATGATATCTCCTGATTCGCAACGTGCCGGGGAGGGCGCCTACTGCGCTGCTGAGCAGAACAAATTCTGGGACTACCTAGATACCGCCTATAAAGACACATGGAATAACTATTACAGTCAGAACAAAACGCCTCAGGATGTCGATTTATTCACAGAAAAAAATATCTTCAGCTTTGCGAGCAGGGTAGGTCTCGATATGCTGTTGTGGCAGCGGTGTATGAGTAGTGGAAAATATGAAAAAACGATTACCGCCAATCAAGAGGAGATGAGCGAAATCAAAGCGTATGGAACGCCGCACTTCATCATCAACGGCAATAACTATAATGGTGCACCACCATATTCATCATTCAAGGCCGTTATCGACGCTGAACTCAATAAATCGAAAGCAAATCAATAACCAATGAAAATACCTCGTCCGTTACCGCTAAAAAGCTTGCATAAACGAGTCTGGTTATCATTTTCATCACTCGTGAAATTACTATATTTCAAGCCTGCGTATCTTTTTCTTGCAGCTGGCGTGTCTATACTTTTTTACGAGTTCATATTCTGGTTTCTAAACCTTGGTCTGTTGCAGTACTTGCTGACATCTCCGTTTTTGAACATTGGGGATAAACTTCATATGCTTATCGGAAGTTACACTGGTATTTTTACTTTGCCTCTTTCTCCCCTGGCATTTACGTTGTTCGCTGTGTCCGAATTACAGGGTGTAGCAGTTGCAGCTCTAGTCTATTCGATTCGTAAAGAACGTGCGATGCAACGGGGATTCTTAAAAGAATTTGGTGGCACGGGGATTGCTGGCGCGCTCTCGGTACTGGGTCTCGGCTGCGCGGCATGCGGAACATCTTTAGTAATGCCGATTTTGACATTTTTCTTTGCGACATCGTCTGCCGCTGTTGCCGAAGAAGTCGGCATGTATTCTGCATTTTTGGCTCTCATCGTATCCCTAATCACAGTTTATCTAGCGGGATTCAAGCTGTCCTCAAAATCGATAGTATAGCCATAGAAGACTCGATGATTAACAGGTGTAAGCTAAAAAGTGAGCCCAAAATCAGGTGGTAGTAGCTCTTGGTTCGAATCCAGTCCCGGGAGCCAGACTCAGCAGGTAAATACCCAGACCGGGTTCCCTGACCAAAAGTCAGATTTACCCCTTGAGTCAGACAAGAGTACCAATTGTTATCAAAAGGTACAAAACCGATGGAACCGTCCGAAAGGGCGGTTTTTTTGTATTTACCTCTGGTGTTTAGTCCTGAAATTGACCAGTTTCTCCTAGGGCGATTGGGCAGCCGAAATACTGACCTAGTTCCTTGACCGGGAGGCTGCCACTCCTAATCTTTAAGAATGCTGATATAATGCAATCAAGATGGCTACAATTCAAGAAGGAATAATTGAAACACTTTCAGGTCTTCG
>JBPPME010000008.1:0-8623 GCA_051305895.1 Saccharimonadales bacterium (SeqCode) | reverse complement strand
GTAGATTATGTAGGCGGTCAGCAAGTTTGATAATGATAACGCGGACATCTTGACCGACGGCGATGAGGAGCTTCGAGAGGTTGTCTGTCGTCTGTGGCAGATAGCTTTCGAGATTGCGCATGCCACTACGTGCTTGGGATATCTTAGTCACGCCATCAACGAGAAATGCTACATCGCGGCCAAATAATGATTCGATGCGTTCCAGCGTCATGTCGGTATCCTCGACGGTGTCATGTAACACTCCGGCGAGCACCGTGTCTATGTCCATTTCCCACTGTATGAGGGTGGCGGCGACGGCGGTTGGATGAAGGATATACGGCTCACTGCTTTTACGTTTCTGGCCTGCGTGCGCTTCAGTGGCAAAATCGACAGCATGCTCCAGTTCAAATAGGTCCTCTTCTGAATAATGAGGCTTCGCAAGACTAAGGAGTTCTCGTTTCTTCATGCTTCTATTGTATATCCTCTTTACGGAAAAACTAAATATGGGGTAGAATATGAAGGAAAAGACGATAACGCTTTTATAAAAAGGAGAAATCAACACATGGCGCAAACAAAATTAGCAATCAATGGCTTTGGTCGTATCGGCCGCAATGCTTTCAAGATTGCATTCGAACGTAGCGATCTTGAGATCGTAGCAATCAATGACCTCACCGACAACAAGACGCTCGCGTATCTCTTAAAGTACGACAGCAACTATGGCATTTATCAACATGAGATAGATACCTACGAAGAGGGTATTGTCGTTGACGGCAAACGTATTAAAGTGCTTGCTGAAAAAGACCCGACGCTCTTGCCATGGAGCGACCTTGGCGTAGAACTAGTAATCGAATCGACTGGTTTCTTCACAGATGCGGAAGGTGCAGGCAGGCACCTGACGGCCGGTGCAAAGAAGGTGGTAATCTCAGGTCCTACCAAATCAGAGGATGTTGATACTATCGTTCTCGGTGCTAATGATGATAAGACCAAAGATTCGACACCAGTTATCTCTAATGCGAGCTGTACTACCAACTCACTCGGTGCAGTAATGGCAATCCTTGATGCTGAGTTTGGTATCGAAAAATCACTCCTTACAACGGTCCATAGTTATACTGCGAGCCAGGCGCTACAGGACGCACCGAAAAAAGATGTTCGTGAAGGTCGTAACGCCGCTGAGAATATTGTCCCGACAAGTACTGGTGCTGCAATTGCTGTTACCAAAGCACTGCCCGGTCTCGCTGGTAAGTTTGACGGTATCTCTATGCGTGTTCCGACTCCAGTCGTCTCAATCAGTGACGTGACTGCACTTCTATCTAAAGACGTAACTGTCGAACAGCTCAACGAAGTATTCGTAAAAGCTGCAGCCGATCCGTTTTATCAGGGTATTCTTGGCGTTAGCGACGAACCTCTTGTGTCTCGTGACTACATCGGTAATAGCCACTCCGGTACGGTTGACTTGGCACTGACACGCGTTGTTGGTGGTAACCTCGTGAAGGTCTGTGTTTGGTATGACAATGAATGGGGCTATTCAAACCGGCTTGTCGAGTTGGTTGCTGATGTCGGCAAGCACCTCGAGAGATAAAGCACCTCTCAAGGAGGAATGAGCTAGATTATGCTAATGGGCGGGGAATTGATCCCCGTCTGTTGTATTTTGAGAAATCTCACGCTCGCTTTCCGGGTTTAATCCTGAAGTGCAACAATCTGTAAATTAAGTAGGTAAGCCCGTTGCTCGACCGGCGTTCGGTAATTATACCGTTTTCGTGGCCGGTTGTTAAGTTTTGTTTGTACTTCATTAACTTGTTTTTGAGTAAGACGTTTAAGATCGGATCGTTTCGGGTAGTACTGGCGGATGAGTCCATTCAGATTTTCGTTACTGCCGCGCTGGTAGGAGCTGTAGACGTCGGCAAAGTATACCGTGGCGTCTGTTTGCTTTTGAATCGTCTCATAGTCAGCAAATTCAGTGCCTCGGTCGTAGGTAATAGTGCCCAGTACAGCTTGGTTAGTTTGGGCTTGTTGCACTTCGGGGTGGAAATTCTGGCTCTTATACCTATTGACATATATGTTATTTTTGATATAATAAACTTTAATGTTCCGTATGGCGCAGAGGTCATGGAGTTATCTATGGCAGCAGCTCTTTACCGAAGCTCTATCGGTTACTTTACAAGCAGGAGGTGGACGTATGTCCTCCAACACCCAGATCGAGTATCAGTTCGCGATCGAGAACGGTCCAAGCGCTGAACGAATCGTTGACTCGTTCAAGTACGCCTTCAGCTCTACTAAGCTGAGCGTCATGTTCGAGGGAATCCTCAGTGGTATGGGTCTTGTACCGATCAAAGATAGTAAGCTCGAGGTGATCGTCACCAGCATCTGCTACGAGAGCGGAGCCGAGGGTGCTTTCCTAATCGAGGGTTATGCCCCGAAGATTCCGGGGGTTCGTATCTCAGGATACTACGACGCCAAGCGCCGTATCGGTAGTCTCCTCCGGCGGGCGAACTAGTTCGTCACTGCCCCGCATCAGCCAGATGCGGGGCTTTCCTTTTTCTGGTAGTTTTGAATTAAGATGACTTTACATCATTTCTTATTCCGCTTATACTAAATTCAGTATGAAAATATACCTGGGTGCGGATCATCAAGGCTTTTACTTGAAGGAGAAAGTGTTTGCTTATTTAGCGAAGCATGGCTATGAGGTCGAAGACGTCGGAGCGACCGAACTTGATCCGAAAGATGACTTTCCGGAATTTGCTCAAATGGCGGCAATTAAAGTGCTAGGTGACGATACACCAGATCCACGAGCGATTCTTATCTGTGGTGGTGGTCAAGGTGTGTGTATGGCAGCTAACCGTTTCCGCGGCATTCGTGCAGCGGTGATTTGGGACGCCTACGAAGCCAAAATGACGCGACATGACAATGACTGCAACGTACTTTGTTTACCAGCGCGCATCCTTGAAAATGACGAAGCAGCCTGGGAGGGTATCGTTGAAACCTGGCTCAATACGGCATTTGCCAATATAGCCAGATATAAACGGCGTAATGCACAACTAGATGAGGTATAGAAATGGCTGAGATTGTCCCAAGTATTACGGTGGAAACTGACGACGATTATAAGAAGTTCATAGATAGCTATCAAGTATTTACCAAACACGTCCATATCGACACCAGTGACGGTGAATTCACTCCCACGTTCTTGCTTGGTACCGACCGTCTGTGGTGGCCACAAGATTGGCTTGTAGATATCCACGCTATGGTCATGCGTCCATCAGAACATGTAAAGAAGCTCGTGGCATTGAAGCCAAATATGATTATTTTCCACACCGAAGTACAAGAAGATATCATTCCATCGTTGCAATTTGTCAAACAAAATAATATCAAGCTCGGTATCGCTCTGCAGCGCCCGACCGTGCCTGAGACAATTCGTCCGATTATCGAGCTTGCTGATCATGTCATGATATTTAGTGGAGATCTTGGTCACTATGGCGGGAAGGCGAGTCTCATACAGCTCGAAAAGATTCGTTTGATTCATGCGATTAATGATGCTGCGGAGATTGGTTGGGATGGTGGTGTGGTGCCAGAGAATGCATTTACACTAGCCCAAGGTGGTGTCGACATTATCAACGTTGGTGGCGCAATCGCCAAAAATGCTGATCCAGCTGCCGCATACAAGGCACTCGTAGGTCAAATCAATAAACAGGGAGTTATCTAATGAGCACGCCGCTAACCATTTCACAGCTTGAAAAAAAGGCAAACCAAGTCCGCAAAGATATTATCGCTATGCTTGAGGAAGCTGGAAGTGGTCACAGCGCTGGTCCGCTTGATCTTGCCGATATCGTCACGACGCTTTATTTCAATATCATGAATCTTCGTCCAGAAGAACCGGAGTGGGACGAGCGAGATGTCTTCTTCTTGAGTAATGGGCATTGCGTGCCGGTGCAGTATGCCGTCATGGCAGAACGAGGCTATTTTGACAAAAAAGAGCTTGGTACCCTGCGTAAATTTGGAAGTCGGCTTCAGGGACACCCTGAGCGAGAGAAGCTGCCTGGTCTAGAGAACACTAGTGGACCGCTTGGCAGTGGTCTTTCGCAGGCTGCAGGCTACGCGTATACACTGCAGTATATAGATGACATCAAGCATCGTTGGGTATATTTTATTACTGGCGATGGTGAGCTCGATGAGGGCAATATCTGGGAAGCTGCGATGTTCGCTGGTAAGAATAAACTTTCGCAGCTCATTGGCTTTATCGATCGAAATAACATTCAGATTGATGGTACGACCGAAGATATTATGCCGCTCGAAGATCTTCGTGGTAAATGGGAAAGCTTTGGCTGGCATGTTCAAGAAATTGATGGTCACAACATAGAGAGTATTATGGATGCCGCTTCGATGGCTCGCGCCGTGACGAATAAGCCGAGCATTATCATTGCGCATACTATTCCAGGCAAGGGTGTAGATTTTATGGAGTATGACTATCATTGGCATGGCATACCGCCAACAAGTGAACAAGCAAAAGAGGCATTAAAAAAATTGCATACATTGGATGGAAAAATTATTCATGAGGGGGCGGCATGACCTACCCGTTAATTGATAATCTCTTTTCTGACGACGCGGCTCGTGAGCCGATCCGTGCAGGATTTGGCCGTGGATTGAAGCTTGCTGGCGAGAAGAATGAAGCTATCGTGGCATTATGTGCCGATCTGACTGAGAGCACGCAAATGCACCACTTTAAAGAAGCATTTCCGAAGCGTTTTATAGAAATTGGCGTGGCTGAGCAAAATCTTGTCACGGTGGCGAGTGGTATGGCACGAGCTGGTAAGATTCCGTTCACGAGTAGCTATGCAGCCTTTAGTCCAGGACGTAACTGGGAGCAAGTTCGCACCACGATTGCATTGAATAATCAGCCGGTTAAAATCGTCGGTTCACACGCAGGTGTAAGCGTTGGTCCAGATGGGGCCACGCATCAGATGTTAGAGGATATTGCATTGATGCGTGTCCTGCCTAATATGGTAGTGGTTGCCCCTGGCGATAGTGTAGAGGCTGAAAAAGCTACGCAGGCACTCGCCGAGAATGGCAAGCCGAGCTATATTCGCCTGGCACGTGAGAAAACACCGATTTTCAGTACGCCAGATTCTCCGTTTGAGTTGGGTAAGGCTTACATACTTCGTGAAGGCTACGATATTTCATTGATTGGCACTGGTACTATGTCGTATCAGTTGCTTAAGGCTGCTAATTTTCTTGAAATGCAAGGTATCGATGTAGAAGTTGTGCACGTACCAACTATTAAGCCGCTCGATGATGAAACAATTCTAGCTAGTGCGCGCAAAACTGGTCGAGTAATTAGTGCTGAGGAAGCACAAGCTGCGGGTGGACTGGGTGGTGCAATTGCTGAGCTTCTCAGTGAAAAGCTACCAACGCCATTGAAACGCATCGGTATGTATGATCGCTTCGGTGAATCTGGGGCACCCGATGAGCTTCTCGACTATTTCGGCATGTCAGCTGAAAAAATGACACCGGTTATCAAAGAATTTATCAATACGACACCGAAATATCATCAGGGATTTTGAATTTTATAAAATATTACGCTGGCAAGCTCTTTTATGCCAATTCATCAACAGAAGCGTTCAAAAGCAGTCTAATGTGGTAGCATCGCTTAAATTCAGTAACAATGACCCAACCGCGCTTGGTCAATTACTACATTACTATAAATGTTACTGTAGTTGACAATATAGTCTACTAGTTTGCTCAGTGCTCTAATAAATTGCTTGTGTCCAATGTGGCCTCGTCAAGTTATTTTGAGGGTGCTTGTGATAACCGGTACGCTGGACGTTGCGTGTACCAAATCATACACTATGAACGTCCAGCGTAAAATAAACTTCCCACGACTTTACGGTCGGGGCATTGTGGGCCTGGAATAAAAATAATTTTGTATACATCATATAGATGGAGGTGGATACAGTATAGACGAGGAGCATCTCGTCTGAATATGGCACGGAGTAACCATAACTGTTACAATGAAACTAACTTATAGACTAATGGAAATGGAGAGTAACAATTTATGGGTCTGACTATACATCAAATACGAGATAATACAGTCCGTGCACGACATTTAATGCAGCGTAGTCGTCAGCAACACTTTGCCGTCGGTGCGTTTAATATTGATAATCAAGATACAATGATAGCTGTATTTCGTGCTGCACAAAAATGGCATTCGCCAATTCTTGTCGAAGTCACCCAGGATGAGATAAAGGCTATGGGAGTCGAGAATATCCGTGATCTTGTCGATAACTACAAAGCTGAGTATGGGGTTGAGGCGTACATCAATCTTGATCACAGCCCAACAGTAAACGATGCGAAGCGGGGAATAGATGTTGGCTATGAATTTATCCATATAGATATATCTCAGGCAAATCACGACGCACCAGATGAAGAAATTATTACGGCTACAAAAGAGATTGTGGAGTATGCTAAATTTACAGGTGCTATAGTCGAAAGCGAACCTCATTATTTCGGTGGCTCAAGCAATCTTCATACGGAGGATATTGACTACGAAGAAATTAAAAAGACGTTCAGCACTCCCGAAGGGGCTAAAATGTTTGTTGATGCTACTGGGATCGATACATTCGCTGCCGCGGTCGGAAACCTTCATGGCAAATATCCGGTACCGAAAGAGCTCGATCTTGAATTGTTACAGCGTCTTCGAGACGTACTTGAGTGTCAAATTAGTCTTCACGGCGGCTCTGATACTCCGCTTCATTTCTTTGAAGATGCGGCAAGAATTGGTGTTAGTAAGGTCAACATTAATAGCGATATGCGTTATGCATTCCGAACGAACCTCGAACGAGTACTGAGGGAAAATCCTGATCAGTATGCAGTTGTCAAACTTATGGATCCTGTGCGAGATGCTATACAGGCAGTTGTTGAAGAGAAGATAGCTGCCTTTGGCAGTAAAGATAAAGCAGTTCTCTAGCAGTCGTATTCACGTACATAGAAATCAACATCAATCCATGTCGAAAAATACGTACCGGACAAGGTGTGGCCTTGACTACATCGTATGATATTTCGCCGAAGTTCTTGACATATCAACAATATAGCGTTACCTTGTCGATTATAAGAATAAGCTGATAAAACGTAGTTTTTCTATCACGTATTAGGATAAGTTATCAACACAGAGAAGATGGCTGCATCACTAAGCCCTCGCACGAGTCGTTCATTTTTACCGACTGTATCAATGTTTGTAGAAAAGATCGCTTGGTGGTAGCGCCAACAGGCGAATGCTTTGTGTCGATGTATTGTCTAAGTAGGCTATGGACCGTATCAGGATTTTTGCAATGGTTTCGAAGAATTGCAGTGCTACTGATTTCACGAGACTGCCAATTGCAACATGCCCGCTGCGTAACGGAACGGCTGCTAGCATCGTAAACCAAGATGCAGTCATTGTGCTCTTTTCTGTTCTGTTCCCAAAAAAAGACTTCAGACACATATCAACGGTATCGAATTGGAGTTGTATTATCAAACGTGAGCAGTGATATGACATGAAGCATTGCGTTAATTCATTTTTGCTGTGATTGCCGAAATAAGTGCCGTAAAGGCTGATTGAAACTTGAGAACGCCTTCGCTCTCAAGGGTCCGTGCAACGTCGTCGAAGTCTATGCCTACTGAGCGCAGGCGCTGCATAGTGTCATGTGCATGTTCAATATCAACAAGCGAAATATTTCTAGAGTCTTCTGGCAGATGATCGATAATATTATCAAGCGTTACTTCAGGGAGAGTATTGACTGTATGTGGAGCGAGAAGATATCGTACGTAAAGTAAGTCATCATAGGCGGGATTCTTTGCTGATGTCGATGCCCATAGGAGACGTTGAATGGTCGGACTCGTAGGATCGAGAACGGCGTTCTTGCTAAATCTCTCTAAGAAAATCTCATAGGCTAAATGAGCTTGCGCAACAGCGGCCTGTCCACGAAGATTGAGTGCATCGTCAGTGCCGATTAGCTCAAGTCGTTTATCTATTTCCGTGTCAACACGGCTTACAAAAAATGATGCTACGCTACGAGCGGTGTTGGCACTATGCAGACTGTGTGTATCTAAATGGGCGTCAGCAACACGCTTATAATGATCGAGGCTAAAGATGAGAGTAATATTGACATTGATACCTTCACTAATAAGCGTTTTTGCTGCAGGAATGCCGGCGTCGGTTGCTGGGACTTTGACCATGAGGTTTGGTGCATCAAGCTCCTTCCAAATACGACGAGCCTGTTCGATAGTAGCGTTTGCGTCACTTGCTAAATCGGGAGATACTTCCAGTGAAACAAAGCCGTCTTGACCTTGACTTTCTTCCCAGATTGGTCGAAATATAGCGAGAGCAGCTCTAATATCATCTTCTACGATCCTCCAGTAGATATCAGTAGCCGATAGACCATTTATTGCAAGTGATTTTATTTGCTCATCATAGGCGGTGCTTTTAGTTACGGCGCTTTCGAGGATACTAGGATTTGATGTGAGTCCGCGGACACCTTGGTCAATATAGTTCTGCAGTTTTCCAGCGAGTAGCTCGCGACTTAGGTCGTCAACCCAGGGGCTTTGTTGAAATGAGTTATACATTTTTTGGAGATTATTCATTTGTCATTAGTATATCAAACGTTGTATCATAATGCAT
>JBPPME010000106.1:0-1978 GCA_051305895.1 Saccharimonadales bacterium (SeqCode) | reverse complement strand
GGTATCTATGAAGTACTCGGCAATAGCCCATCGATTCAGAAGCTGATTGTCGGTAACTCCACCAGTGAAGTTATTCAGGATGAATCAATCAAAGAAGGCATGGTCACCATGCAAGTTGATGGCTTTATTAAATCGCTCCGTGGTCAGACCTCCATTGAAGAAATCCTGCGCGTAACGAGCGAGAAGTAAGATGGCTAAATTTACATATAGCGCCGTCAACAAACAGGGCAAGACAATCAGCGGCACAGCCGAGTCTATCAGCCGACAAGCATTCACGGACAGCCTGATCAAACAAGGCCTCCGCCCCGTGTCTATTAAGCTGAGTAGTGAAAAGGGTGGGTTATCTGAGCGTTTTAAGAGCATGGGTAACAAGGTAAGACTCAAGGATCTAGTTATTTTCTCAAGGCAGATGTCTACCATGATATCGGCCGGCGTACCCCTCACCCGCGCCCTTGCGACAATGCAAACTCAGACGACAAACAAGTACTTTAAAGAAGTAATTGGCGGCATATCCCACGACGTTGAAGGCGGTCTTGCACTCGGTGACGCATTCGCGAAGTATCCGGCAGTATTCTCCGAAATCTACGTCAATATGGTGAAGGCAGGTGAAGCCGGAGGTATCCTCGACGATATTATGAAGCGCCTGGCGACGCAGGTTGAGCAGGACGCCAGCATGCGCAAAAAGATTAAGGGCGCCATGACCTACCCAATCGTCATTCTGTCTGTTACCGTTTTGGCGTTTTTCGGTATCACCATGTTCGTACTCCCGAAGATCGGCAAGATCCTCACCGATCTCGGTGGCGAGGACGCAAAGCTGCCTATCTATACCGAGAGTATGCTCAGCGTCAGTAAAATCATGCAAAAACATGGCGTGTTCGTGATTATTGGCTTCGCCATCATCATCTACTTACTTATGCGCTACATCAAAACGCCGAGAGGTAAATATCAGTTTCATGTGCTGCTGCTTAAAACACCGATTCTTAAGGTGATTATTATAAAGATTGCCGTTGCGCGCTTTGCCCGCACCTTTGCCTCACTCATGACCGCGGGTGTCACGGTACTGCAAGCGCTTGAAATTACCGGTGGTGCCGTTGGTAACAAAGTCATCCAAAAGGAACTGATTGAAGCGGCTAAAGAGGTGAAGAACGGTAAGCAGCTCAGTGAACCTTTGGGTAAAAGTAAGAACTTCCCACCGATCGTCAGTCAGATGCTCGCGATTGGCGAAGAAACCGGACAAACTGATACGATCCTTGTGAAAGTGGCTGATTTCTATGAAGAAGAAGTGAGCACCGTGATCGACAGCCTCGCTTCGATCATCGAACCCCTGATGATCATCTTCCTCGGTGCCGGCGTCGGACTGATCGCTGCCTCCGTCATGGGCCCGATCGCCAGCCTCTCAAAGAACATCGGTGGATAAGATAGAATATTATTCTATCCAAAAACAGTTGACGAAACTAAGCTTATGCTTATAATCATGTACAGATACTCACGCCTGATTGGCGTCAGTTGTCAAAGAAATAACTAAAATATCAAAACAATATAGGAGGGTGGGCACTCAATGACCTCACTTAATCAACGCAAACAATCTGGTTTCACAATTGTGGAACTACTGATCGTGATCGTAGTTATCGGTATTCTTGCCGGACTCGTTATCACGACTTTCAACGGTATTCAACAAAAGGGTCGCGACACCGAACGCGAAACCGACGTAAAAGCACTTCACAGCCAAGTTGAAGCATATTGGGCACAAAAGGGTTACTACCCTTCATTGACTGAACTCAATGACCGTACTGCATCAACCGGCTTCGTCGCAGTCAACCTCAAGGGCTTAGACGCAGAAGCGTTTAGAGATCCTAAGGGTACTGCTTCAGCACTCCTTGCAGCTCCTGCAGCAAACGGCTATGCATATGCTGTTTCAACAACAGGTAACGCATCGTGTGAAGCAGACAGCACCACTTGTGGTAAGTACACGCTCACT
>JBPPME010000084.1:0-26150 GCA_051305895.1 Saccharimonadales bacterium (SeqCode) | reverse complement strand
TGCACCCCAAGGACGAGTATCGTCAACTTCTTCAATCTTGTAGCCAACTTCCTGGATTTTTTCCTGCATATTAGCAACGAAGGTGGTCTTCTCGTGATCAATAGTCGTATCGATTTGGTCGATCGTCTTTGGTAATTCAGTCATATAAAAGAGTCCTTTCTATTCCCTTTTAGTATAGCGTATACTGAGGTGGTATGCATATTGTTATCGACGCTCGTAATATCGGATCATCAACCGGAATTTACACACAGCGGCTCCTTCACCACCTACAAAGTCTTGACAAGACAAACCACTATACTGTCCTTGTGCTCAAGAAGTATATAGACGTTTGGGTACCGATAAATGATAATTTCATCATTGTAGAAGCAGACTATCCGAATTATAGCTTCCACGAGCAAATTGGATTCGCTTGGCTACTCTATAAGCTAAAACCTGATTTAGTTCATTTTTGCATGCCACAACAACCACTGCTCTTCCGTGGGAAATCCGTCACAACTATCCACGATCTTACGCTTGTTCGTTTCGATAATATCGACGGTAACGCAATCGTATATAAAACAAAGAAACAGATATTCAAATGGCTGTTGCGCATCGTTATCCATCGATCGCTGCGCATCATCAGTCCTACCGAATACACGAAGCAAGACATCATGCGCTTCGCTGGTAGAAAATATCAATCAAAGATTCGTGTCACACTACTCGCTGGCGAACCTGTCGATGCCAAGCCTGAAGCCATCGATGAACTCAAGGGTAAGCAATTTATCTTCTTCGTCGGCAATGCCTTTCCATATAAGAATCTTAGACGCATCGTCGATGCCTATTCCTCACTGAAAGTACATCACTCAAAGCTACAGCTCGTTTTTGCCGGTAAATTTGACTACTTCTATGAACAGCTCCGAGAGTATACTCTCTCAAATGGTATTAAAGACGTCCATTTCCTTGGCTTTATCAGTGAGGGGCAAAAGCGCTGGGCCTTCCAAAATACTGAGGCCTATGTCGTTGCATCGCTATCCGAAGGATTCCATATACCCCTACTCGAAGCGATGTATGAGCATTGTCCGGTCATCTCTAGTGATGTCACATGCTTACCAGAAGTAGCTGGAGACGCCGCGCTTTATTTCGACCCCCACTCAACGTCAGACCTATCAGCAACCATCGAAAAAGTACTTAAAAACAGTAAGTTACGCGCACAGCTCACTGTTCGTGGCAACAAACAGGTAAAGAAATATTCTTGGGAAAAAACTGCCAATGAAACCCTGGCAGTTTATACTGAAGTCCTGTAAAAACTATGAGCTCTTCTGAGCAATAATAATCTTACGATCGCGACCTTCACCTTCTGAAAAGGTTTGAATATCATCGTATTCTGCTGCAATATTGTGCACTACTCGTCGATCGGCGGCGTTTAATCTAGCAACGTGTGAGTCACCAGACTTACGCACCACTTCAATCCATTCACGAGCCTGAGTGGCGATCTTCTCAGCACGCTGTTTCTTATAGTCAGCTATATCGACATTCACACGACCAACCACTGCTTGTTTATTGCGTAGGGTTGTAGAGATAATATATTGGATACTGCGAAGTGTCTCGGCGTTACGACCAATCAATATACTATTGCTGTTGGTACTTGGTACTGTGAGTTCGATGACGTCCTCACTTACTGACGCATCAACCTCTGCATTCACACCAAAGAAAGTGAGAATATCTTCGAGATACTTTTTTGCGTAAGCAATTGATTCGGTCTGATTCATCTTACTTCTTCCTCTTCTTTTTGCTGCTACTCTTTACTACAACTCGTGTGACTGTTGCTTCGGTTGCCTTTTCCGCACGCTTCACAACGGGTGATTTAGTCTCTTTTTTCAAAGGAGTCTCAGCGAGTGTCTCGAGCTCATCCTCATCCTGCCTGAGGAGATAGCTCTGCTGCGCGACCGCAACAAGATTGGAAACAGCAAAGTAAAGCGCAAGAGCACCTGGGACACTAATCATAACAAAGAACATGATGAATGGGAGGAATTTGGACATTTTACGCATCACAACCGCATTCATTTCAGATTGATCAGCCTGCTTTCCTTCGGCAGCCTCAGCCATGATGTCGCGTAAACGACGATCTGGATCAGCAGATGGCATTGTCTGTTTACTCATGATGTACTGGGTGTAGCCAGCAATGGCCGCTAGTATAATCAGAAATATTTCGATACCATTCTGGTGAATTGCTGGCTTTACGAGGTCAACGAAGCCAAATAGTTTCTCATTGAATTGATCAGGATGCTCAATGATTTGCTTGATTGCTGGAATACCCTCTAGGAAGTCATAGGTAAACTTTGCTACCTGGTCTCGATGAAGAGTGAAAATCTGAATCACCGAATAGAGGGCGATGAAGATAGGCAATTGGATGAGTAGGATAAGAATTGAACGGAATGGCTTAACTCCATGTTCCTTATAAAGCTCCATCATCTGCAAACTTTCGAGTTGGCGATTACCCTTAGCCTTCTTTTTGATCTGTTGCAGTTGTGGCTGAAGCTTGCGCATCGCCCGAGACTGATGCAACATACTACGTGTTAATGGATAAATCGCAAAACGCACAAAAACAGTAAAGATAATAATAGCAACACCAAAATCACCACCTGGAATAACCGTATAGAGACCGACAAGGAGATTAAAAATCGGCTGTACAATAAACGTATCGAATAAACTCACTAAAGAAACCTCGCTTTATTATAAGAAATAGTATATCACCTCGATAGCTTTATTTATAGAGGCCAGACTCAGAGAAAGCCCTGGATATAATTTCACGCAGTTCTGACGAATCAATGTCGCGAAGTTCAGCTGATGCTACGATACACACTACATCGTATGGCTCGGCAAGATATGGCAAATCATCACGGATTGCTTCAAACACCCGCCGACGAATACGGTTCCGCCCCACTGCGCCTTTGATGATTTTCTTGCTTACTACTACGGCATACCGAGACAATTTACGGTGCGGATTTTTGGAATACTTCAATGTCAGGTGCTGTGTCCTGACCGATTTCCCATTCTTATACACATATTTGAGGGTGCTATACCCATGAAACCGATTGCGAAATGCTAACATACTTAGTTCTTATTGTAGCAAGAAAACACCCCGCGTTGATGGCGAGGTGTATTTCGTTAGTTAGACCGTCAGTCGAGCGCGACCCTTGATACGGCGACGCTTAATTACAGCGCGACCAGCTTTGCTCGAAATACGAGCACGGAAACCGTGAGTACGAGCACGATGACGAGTGTGTGGTTGGTGAGTTCTTTTTGGCATATCAATGGTTGATTATACCCTGTTTACCCCTATATAGCAAGCCACTCTCAGACTTCTGACTTACATAAAGTAAAGAAACCCAACCTATCTTTTATGAGGACGTATTCTCTGTGAGTTAACGGAATGTTATGAATCATCACTTAGTTCATCGAAACTCAGGAAAGTAGTGCTGATAAAGCCAAACATATAGGCGACGATTTGACTCGGAAAAGAACGAATCTCACGATTATATAGGGCGACAGCTTTATTGAATATCAGGCGCTCAGCACGAATAGTGTTCTCGATTTTACTGAGGTCTTTCATGAGCACCGTGAACTGCATGGAAGTCTTTAGTTCTGGATAGTCTTCTTTGACGGTGAGTATCGTTTTTTCAACTTGGCGTTCAGCCTTAGCGGCCTGCGCGATATTGCCACTACGAAGCGCTGTTACGCTTGCCAAAATGTCAGCCTCATAGGCTATAGAAATATTAGCGAGACTAATAAGACGAGGAATAAGCGCGTGACGCTTCTGTAATGCGACCGTGATATTTCCCCATGATTCGTCGATAGACTGCGTCAAGGTGATTAGTCGATTGTAAATCGCGACAATGTAGACCATTAATACAGTCAAGCTAAGGATAAAAATAATAATAAACCAGGTAATCACAGTGACGCTCCTCGCTGATTTTTCAATCTAGTAATTCCATACCAATATGTAGATCGCGTACGATAGCGGTTCCAAGCAAAATATAGATATATCCAGGCAGTAAGCGTCTCGACCATCATAAGGTCACTTTCGGTCGGTCCCCCTGGAATGAATAATGTATAGATAATATATGCTACAAGTAAAACAAGTGTGACCGTGAGCACAATTCTGCGCGAGATGGCGATAAATAATATAGGAATTAGAACAGTTGGCATTGATGAGATAAGTCCAATAGTGTCCTTCGAATCAAACTGTACTGTATCTGCATCCGAGGCTTGCAATTGGGAGATTAAATCATCCAAAGAGACAAGAATAGCCTGTAGGTTTGTCGCCTCAACAACGCTTTGACTATCAAGTACTACTGTAACGGTTGGCCCTTCGATCGCCAACTCGGAGAGTTCGAGTCGTTTTACTATTATCGCCACAGTCTCGGGATTTAATACCTTAAATACATGTTCCTGATCTGTTTTTGGAAGATAAAATCGGCACAACTCGTAGCTCGTGCCATCAAGTACAACTTCGAGTGATGAATCGAGAGAGATACGCGTACCTTCACGACGAGTGATATCATTTTTACGTGAATCGACAAATAAGCTTGGTAGTGGATTATCGACTTGTGTTTGTAGAATCACACTTCGCCCAACCGCACCTATCACCCAAGAACGGTGTCCGCTCGATATACTCTGTCCATAAGTGATGCCAAATTTTTTAAATAGTATATGAGTAAGCAGCGTGCTCTTAAAACGAGTCTCGTTGCTGAAACGCGCTCCACGCTGAATTGCGATACGACTTATAAATCGAAGGGAGTGAAATACAAGTGTAACCACGATGAGTGTGATAAAAATCATGAGTGTATAGGCCGAAAGATTCTCGTTGATATTACTGCCAATCTTAAGTGGTCGCTGAAAAAGGGTCACGCCTGGATCAGACCATAACGTACTCTCTTGAATACCCGCACGTAGTGATTCAAGCTGCCATGACTGTATATCATAACTATCACTGATACTCGTGAAGAATGCGGCAAACGGTGCAACTACAACAAGAATCACTACTATGACACCGAGAGCAATTCGAGTCGGCCACAGGCGTACTATAGGTCGAATTAATTTATTGTCTATCACGGTCGTACCTTTATGGAATTTATTATTCTGGTAGTTCGAGTGGTGTTTTTAGGAGCGTCATTATAGTAGAGATCGAGGGTTGCAAGAGTTGAGCCAGCAAAGATATAAACCTTCTTCCGAATATAGTTATTGTACTTGGTTGACTGTGCCTCGGTTGCAATAAACACGCGCGCTTTACCGATCGTACGTATTTCAGTACTTACGATTGGGTCTGAATCACCACTTTCACCGAATTCAGAGCTGTATTTTTCTCGATAAATGGCACTTTGGCGCTGTTTGTCTTGAAATGCCTGCTTTTCATAGGCGAAATAGGCCTCCTGTGTTTGATTGTTATAGTTGTATCGTGGTTGATAGCTCATACTGAAAATGTCTTCATTTACCTTAAGTACTCGATCATCGATGGATGACTGATCGAAATTAACAGTACTGTACGCCTCACACTCCTCTTTAGAACCCCTATAAATTGGTAGACATTCCGTCCATTTAGACCCACTCAGATGTAAGAAACTTGGGTAATCAAAACTAACTTTTTTATCACGCGAAATGTAGTTTATATATTCCGGACGGTTGATGTAGCCACTAATACGAACGGTTGTGGTGTGAAAATATGCAGCCATGAGAGCTGATACAGCCGCAACAATGAGTATAAATACAACCATCCCTAATAAAAAGTGCCCCTTGTGGAAACTGCGTCTATAAGATGATTTTGCGCTAACACTCCCTATTAAATTGTCCATGTATGTTAAGTGTAGCATTAGCAATAAGGTTATTCCACAGGTTGAAGAGTCTTTTCCACATATATCAAGAGGTTAACAATAGGTTGTGGAAAAATCCTCCACCTTACGCCTCTTTATTCAGTAAACCACTTTAGGTTGTGGAAAACTCTATTCTCTTGCTATAATCAAGGGAAATAGGGGATGTTAACTCGGGGAAACGAGAGGGGTATTTTTCATGGACCAAACGTTATGGAAAAGTGTGTTAGGTGAAATCGAGGTGTCTGTTTCACACGCCACTTTCACGACGTGGTTTAAGGATACAGAGTTAATAGAACACTCAGATGACAGTATGATTATTGCGGTGGCAAATATTTTCGCGAAGCGACAATTTGAGGTAAAATTCGATCCAAAAGTCCGTAGTGTCTTGAAAAAAAACGGTATCGAGACAAAGAAAATTAGCTACACTGTCAAAACAAATAGTAAACGCAAGGTTGTCTCACGAGAGACAACTGCTTCGCATGGTCTACCCACTCTCACAAGGAATGAATCGATATTCACCCCCCATGCCCTAGATGTTAGTATTAACCAAAAATACACATTCGATTCGTTTGTTGTTGGATCGAGTAATGACTTAGCATATGCGGCCTGTCAAGCAGTTGCAAATGACCCAGGTAATAAATATAATCCACTCTTCCTCTACGGTGGCGTTGGTCTTGGTAAGACCCATCTTATGCAGGCTGTCGGAAATGAGATATTAAAGAATAATCCGCGCGCTAATGTGGTTTACATAAACACTGAGACGTTTGTTAAAGAATTCACTGATGCGATCCGCTTTAAAAAGAAAGTCTCCGATAAGTATAGAAAAGCTGATGTTTTTATAGTTGACGACATGCAATTCATCGCTGGTAAGGAAAAAACTCAAGAGGAATTCTTTCATACATTTAATATCCTTCATCAGTCGAATCGCCAAATTATCATTAGCAGTGACAAGCCGCCTCGTAGTATTCCTACCCTCACAGAGCGTCTCCGTAGTCGCTTCGAATGGGGTATGGCGATCGACATCCAAATGCCAGATTTTGAGACAAGATGTGCAATCCTACAATCAAAAGCCGCAACCGCTGGATTTGAACTAGAAAAAGATGTCGTAGAGTATATTGCTGAAAATGTGAAGTCGAATATCCGTGAGTTAGAAGGAGCTCTCAACCAACTTCTCGCCTACTCCGAGATGCGCGGTATCACACCAGATATCTCGATTGTTAAAGGACTCCTCGGTAATGTACGCCGCACCCGCCCTCACTATCTCACCTCTAGACAGATAATTGAGAAGACAGCGAAATACTTTCAGATTTCTCCAGAAGAAATATGCAGCGCTAAGCGCGACAAGCATATTGTCACCCCACGCCAGGTGGCTATGTACCTCCTCCGAAGTGAGCTTCATCTCAGTTTCCCAAAAATTGCCATAGAACTTGGACGTAAGGACCACACAACTGCTATTCACTCCATTGAAAAAATCGAAAAGGCTATCAAGTTAGATATATCTATTCGTGAAAACGTTAACGAAATACGAGAGGGTCTCTATGTATAGTGCGTGGAAAAAATGTGTTCAACATGTGAGCGTAAGGTACCAAAACTTGTGGGTACAACTGTGTATAGTTATCAACTATCAAAAACAATTTATAGAACATGTTGATAACACTCCACTTACACACATAACTACCCATGTTCTATCACAAACTTCTACACAGTTAAAAATAAAAGCTCATATCTTATATAAGCCAAGTTATACACATAACCCACAGCACCTACTATTACAACTGAAAGGAATAAAAGGATAACTAGTTATGGAAATAGAAGTCACTCAAGAAAACCTGTCGAAAGCTCTAGGAAATGTTGGTCGAGTAGCCAGTTCAAAAGCAGGATTACCTATATTGAATAACATTTTATTTCGAACGAATAATAATCAGCTCCTTATTGCAGCAACAAATCTGGAAATTGCAGCAACTCAGACCATCGGTGCAAAGACAACGGGAAATGGTTCAATTACTGTACCTGCTCGTCTGGTAAGTGATTTTGTTCATAATCTTCCGAAAGGGGTAGTCTCCCTCTCTATTAAGGGTAGTCAACTCTTCGTAGCAGCAAGTGGATATCATTCGACGATAAATGGCATGAGCGATGAAGAATTTCCAGAACTACCCATTGTTGATGAAGATAAAATGGTTACCTATACACTTTCGGTTGAAGATTTCAAACAAGCAGCAACTCAAACAACCATAACAGCTAGTACGGATTCGACTCGTCCTATACTTACTGGCGTGTATTGGCATACCTTTGAGGGTAATCTCTATCTCGCTTCAACTGACGGCTATCGACTATCGGAGCGTAAATTAATATCAGCAAAGACGAATATTGCGGCAATAGTACCAGTCTCCACTATCCAAGAGGTACTTCGTACTATCACTGATGACATGACGGAAGTCGAAGTACTATTTGATGATACACAAGTACGTTTTCGTCTCGGCCATGGAGAGATTACGAGTCGTCTAATCGATGGCAGCTTCCCTGACTATCGTCAACTTATCCCAAAGGCTACTGATACAACCATTATAGTTAATAGAAATGACTTTACTCGTATCGTAAAGATCGCTAATCTTTTTGCTCGTGAAAGTGGCGGTAGTATCACATTATCAGTTGATATAGATAGTAAAATTCTAACAGTTAATTCAATCGCATCAGAGTTCGGAGAGAATAATTCAAAGGTATCGGTGGATGTAAGCGGTAAGAATGCATCAGTAAGCCTTAGTTCACGCTATCTTAGTGATGCACTTGCAGTCATTGATGGTGATAAGGTGTCATTTGGTTTTTCCGGCAAACTCGCACCTTGTATTCTTACTAATATGGACAAAGAATTAAGTTACAAGCATATTATTATGCCAATCAAGAGCTAGTAGAGAAAGACGATTGTGTAATCTGAGGGTTTTAGCTTCACAGAGCTGATCCACTCATTAACTTCTTTCTTGTAGTTATCGAGTGTTGCTGTATCAAGTGAGGCAACCCAGCGTGGAGCGTAGGCTTCAACTGTCAAGGTATGATCTTCTGGGCTATATCGAGTCACTTTATATTTTGACTCAACATGATATGGGAGTACTTTTTGAATAGGATCATAATTATCTACACCCTGTTCCAAAATAAACTGGTCGACGCAGCCAAAATCCTTATACTTGAGCTTATGAATAGGTAAGCACTCTATCCGAGAGCCATAGCCGTCCATGTCTTCGCTCCATTCGCCCGTAGAGTTCCATTCGTAAAATATTGCATAAGACTGTCCTAAGCTCATTGAATCAACAATAAATGTCACCTGGTTAACGTCCGTATCTTCGTTATAGGTTTGCGAGAAAGAGTCGCTACGAATAAATATATCATCAACAGAATTACTCCTTAATTTATTGTCGACATTATAGGAAACAGTTGTGTAGAGCGAGTGTTGGATCCAATTAACCCTCTCTTGATTGGTTGGCTTACCTGAAGTGTATTCGTTTAAATTCGCAATCGTGAGCTCATTGCCATTAGGGTTCTGTGTGCTGCGAAAAAAAACAAATACAAGCGCCAAGATAAAAACAATGAGTATTGACAGTGTAACAACACCTCTTCTTCTCTTAAATAGATCCACTAACATATGCTTCAATCTTACTCTGATTTACATTGCGTGGGTAGGCGAATTCCGTAGGAACGACACCAAGCCATGCAGTTGCTTCATTTATTTTACCAACAGATATAAAGCCGGCTCCTCCACCTTCCTTAAGACCGTTCCCTTTTCCGGTACCCGTATTACTACAACTAGCATGCCCGACAATAACCGTATCACCATGAATACCTAGAACAACGCCTGTGTGGCCATATGTGCTATTTGACCAGCTGAATATTGAATAGAGCTGAGGTTTACTTCCGGTCGGAACGCCGGCTTTGCCCATATTGTCTACTGTTGCGTAGCCGTCACCCCCCATATACGAGTCACTCGAAAACTTGCTCGCAAAAAAAGCCGAGAGCGAGGTACAATTTGAAAGCAAGCCGCCACTACAGCCACTTGACGGTGTTCCTATTCCACTATTAATTGCGGCAGTCGTGTCACCATTCTTGTCTTCGCCATAGTTCATCATGAATTGTCGCGCTTGTTCCTCTGTTAAGCCACCCTCGCCAATATATGTCGAACAACTACCGGCGAAATTCGCATAGATTTCGGCCGCCGCTATACTATGTGAGCCTCCAGCCTTACGGACAGACCCCTCGAATATTTCTTCGAAAACATCAGAAGCTTCTTCTGCTGATGCTGCGGAGATCATTTTGTTCCAAACAGTTGATCGATTACCTCCATCGGTTGATTCTTGCTTTATAAAATCAAGCTCCAGCTCTATAAAGGCATCAACAATTTCGTTCGGCGCATTTTTATATGAATCGGGGAGCTCTCCAAACTCTAGATTGATATATTTTTTATATTCGGGGTTATCATCGCCGATATACCGTAATACTTCAACTCGCCTGCCACCATCCCACTGGACAAGACCAAACGCTTTATTATATTCACTATTTGAAGTTAGTGAATCATAATCTTCGTTAGCCACTTGGAGTCTAAAAGGGTTAAATGCAGACTCAACTTGCATATTACCCATAATTCCAGCTGCGCCAAATTCACTCATACCCTCCGACATAAACCAGCTCCAGATTTTTTTTGCGTTTGGATTAACTGTTCCAGATACCGATGACGTATTGCAAGTGGTGTTGTCGTTTTGTTCCTCTGTAGCCCCGTTGTAATAGAAAATACCATTACCTATAAAAAATGACTCATCGGCAGCGGCTATTGATGATGTTGAGCTAGCAATCACTAGTCCGGTTACGAGAAAGGTTAAAATTCTATGTATTCTTTTTTTCATAACTCTAGCCCTGTGGTAACCGGCCCCTGTTTTGTGATGCTTGACGGAAAGCCGTTATTGATTTTAGGCCAGTCATTAATATAGTCAATTCGATCAATCATGAGTACTCGATTTTCACCTTTCCATGCATGATAAACTATCCAGCTTTTGCCAGCTTCATCGACAATAACAGCATTATGACCCGGCCCTCGAAAAGCGCCTTTTCCTTGCATAATTATGTTTGAATCATCGGGCTGTTGGTATGGACCTGTAACATTCCTCGACCGTACTACCCGTACTTTGTACTCGTTTGCTCCACTCTTATCCTCGAATGTACCAGATGAGTAGTAGAGATAGTACCATTCGCCAACTTTTTGAACCCATGCCCCCTCAACGGTGAACTCGCTTGGAATCTTATCAACCAACTGCTTTGTCGTCCCGTCCTTAATAGATAACTTTCCGTCCGAAGAAACATTAAGTTCGGATACTTTTATATATCCAGACCCATAAAAGAGATATGTCTTTCCATTGTCTACGAAAATGTGCGAGTCAATAGTTTTACTCGCGTCTGTGATAAGAGTTCCTTTATAAGTGAAGGGCCCACCAGCACTCTTACTGGTTGCGTAACCGATCGATTTTGAAGATCCGGTACCGCCAGTAAATGTTAGCGTATAGAAACTACCCGTCTTTGCAATATCGGGCGCCCATCTAACATCTCCAGTAATGAGCGAAGGAACTGACGTGAATATCTCGTCCTTCTTTGTCCAGTTGATGAGATCCTTTGAGGTGAGATGGATAAAAGGATTACTAGCGGTGCCACCAGTGGAGTAGATGTGGTATGTTCCGTCTTCCCCCTTTATAATGCTTGGATCAGGGGCGTTTCCGTTATATACAGGATTTTTGTATGAATTACTTGAACTGGGGATGACTATATCTGAATAAAGAGTCGCGTGATCCGATCCATTTACATTGTAATTACTATCAATAATTCCATACGGTATTTTAGATTGGTCAACCTCTATTTCTGGTGTCATAAAAATATGGTCAATATTAAGATGTTTTGTGTTTGGATCAACCGGATCTGGGCATTTATTATCTCGTTTTTCAGCAAGATCATATACGTGATTCATAAGACCATTTCTCGTCATTGTGCAATATGGTGTTTTTTCGTTTGATAACGAGCCTGATCCGTCACTAGCGATAAAACCAGCATTGAAGTCACCCACAGTAAGTACTGGTGCATCTTGCTGCAATTCTTTCACTGTTTCTGTATGTTTCAGGGTGTTATTGTAGCGTGTTGTAGCATTTGTGCCAGGTCTATTAATCGGGTCATGGACACTCATCACATAGAAATGTTGCTCTGTTGATCTGTCTTCTAGTTTTACCCATGGCTCGTCAATGTTAAGTGGATTTGAGCTATTATTATTGAAGTATTGGGTTTGCCAGGTTCCCTGATCTACTTTTTTAAACTTATCGTTATTCCACATGATTGAGTCGGATGTTTTACCATGGTTAGATATACCGTAATTTGAAAGATGAGACCTAAGATAATCACGCTGTACCGGCTCGAATTCTTGAAAGGCGATAACATCAAACTCCTTCTCTTTAATTACGGCGAGGCTATTCTCAATACGTCCCTGCCAACTAGGGGTTCCAGCGTCTCCGTCATGACTCGCTCCTCGTAAATTAAAGCTGGCAATTCTGAATTCGGTTCCGCCACCAATATTCCCAGTTGAGCTTGCCGTACTTACATCGTCAAAATCCTCGTCAAGTCCATCTGAAATTGTGGTATCAATGTAGAATAAACGGAACATTTTATTACGATACTCATCACTACCACCCCTTCCTATTACGCACTCATCACCAGCATCTCCATTTCCTTCACTTTCACCGTCAGTATAGTCTGTTTGGTCATCTCCAATTGATGTTTGTCGATTAAAACACTTCGCAACGTATTCGGCGTAGTCTCCTAGAGGGGCTTCGCTATCTTCCGTTATATAGTTATTAGTAAGCATATAACTAAGGACTTCATCGGGATCAATCTTAAGATCATCTACTGGTATGGCGTAGCGTAAGTTACAGAAAGGGTCAGCAGCCAACCCGCTATACTCTGGGTCATCACACTGTGAGTATTGTTCATTACTTTCCGCATATGTTTTTGTCGTGCCAAATGTTGAAAGGTTTGATGAGACCAAGGAAGATAGCGCAGTGAACGTTGAGCCAACGTTGTTCATCTTTGCTACGAAAGGTATGAGGGTTGATACAATACTCCCTAGGAATGTATTTTTACTGGTTGGATCAAGGGGGCTTCGTGATTCTCTATCCTGTTCTGCGTAGGTGGCTGCAACCTTGCTAGATAGATTGTTGTATACCTGGTAAGTTTCTTGAGTGGCAGCACCAAGTCCTCTGCCTTGAGATGTCTGGGAGTTATATCCTCCCATTCCGGAACTAATTGCGTTACCAATTTCATTACTATTCTCTGTTCCATCTATAACCTCTCCTTTTGCCATTGCTATGAGTTTTGGCTGGAGAAGACCGATGGCAACAGAGGCCGCAACACTAACAGAGGCTTGAGCTGCTGCACCCGCCCCTAGTGACGTAAAGCCTGAGAAAAATGCAACTGCAACACCCGCCACTGCGAGACCATACACAAGTGCTTGACCACCCCAGCTTTTAACAAAGTTACATGTTTTATCAGCAGTTGAGATGGCGGTTGAGGAGCCGCCCGTTACTGCTCCGGCTATTTCTGCCATCAAGCTGGTGCTAACAAGTTGACCGTTAATATACTTACTTGTTTCATTTTGAGTAAGTATTCTTTCGGTATCATCATCAGTCACATTAGTGCGAACTATTGAGTCGACTTCCGCATTAAAGCTTGTTGGATTGAAAACATCTCCATATGCCGCAAATTTATAGCCATCAGAATCAAGTGCGGTTTTACCTTCGCTATTTGGATTGCTTGAAATCTTGTCGGTAAAGTATATGGTTTCTTCTGCGGTCGCTTTGCCTGCTTTTTGCTTGTGAGCAAACTTAACGAACTCATAGCCATAGCGAATAAGTTGACGTTGTTGGTAGTACTTTGCGGCGAATCCCGCTACGCGAACAATCCTCCAGACCGTACATGCACTGTCGATGGCCCCAGCACCAAGCGCAGTAGAAGTAAGGGCTCCCTTGATAGTTGCTTTTGTTGTGGTTTTCCCAACCATGTCTGCTAGGTCGACTCTTCCTTCAATTTCACTAATTCGTGCGTTTAAGGATCTACCTTCGTCAATTCCGTATCGTGTGCCATCTGGGTCCTTGTAGCCAGTTGCAGCCTTTTCGTCAACGGGGTTTCCCTCGTCATCAACAGGTGTTAACCGCTCCATGTCAGCAGGTAGGTCATTTGTGCCTGCTGCGCTCTCCCTCAGGTCTTTATCCATCGCTTCGGTGTCTGTCGAAGGCTTAACGGAGCTACTTTTTTTAATACCTAGTCGAGTACGTATATCGGCTGCATTTCTGTCAGAAAATGCAGCATAGAGAGGATCGTAACCCTTACGGAGCGCTCTTTGTAAATCAGGATTGTTTCGAGCTTCACTTAATAGATTTTCTGCAGCAATCTTATTACCCTGAAAAATAAATGAAGTTGGCTTTATTCTGCCCGGTACAAGACTCTTATCGCCCTCAATCTCAACACCAGCGTTATTTAGACGCTTTGCGAGTCCTGAGCCCTCTCGAATAGTCTGATACTTACACCGAATAGACACAGTTCCACAACCACTTGTAATTGTTGAATTGTATTTCTTTTTAAGAAGAAGCGTTGACCTGACGTCCATGGCGGCGAGTTGATCATTGAAAGCTTCTGTCATTGCTTCTGCAAGTTGTTGAAGAGCAAGGGCTGGCGACAGGAAAATTGCGATAAGTGTCGGCACTCCGAGACCAAATGCAATAAGGGCGCCAAGAGGACCGCGTTTTTTTACTACCGCCAGTAGTGAAACACTTTTTGAGTTGTACTGTGGAGCTCTTTGGTTATAGTAATCCTGTCTTCCACCCTCCTGACTCTTTAGATAGTCAGAACTTGATACACTGCCGACAGTGTTACTCGTCGCCCCAATTTCAGCGCTCGTTTCATGATTTTGGATATTTTTTGCTAAAGCTGCAGCTTCTTGATTCTGTTCATCCCGATAAAAATCCGGTTTTATATCCGGGCTTATATCGGGATTGTGTTTTTTTGTCGGCTCCATATACTAAGAGTATTTCTTTTTATATACCCGCTCAATTCTGTGGGGTCTATTATACACTATACTCATCGGGGTTCATACCGGGACTGGCGGCGTTCCTGGCATCTTGTGGCGATTGGTGAGGCTGGGTATTGCCCACTCCTGTTGCGCCACTGCCGGTCGTGACAAGTTGCTGCTCCGTCTCACTTGGAACAATTTGAATATGGACATGGTTTTGGCCAGCAAAGAAGAGGCCTTGCCCGACTGGAAAGTTTGCCAGGCGTTTACGTTCCTCTTCGGTTAGTTTGAATACGTCGGCCAGAACATCAACGGCACTGGATGATTGCTTCAAGAGGAGTTGCATCGAACTGTTTGCCACGATGGCGCGCCCCATCTTGCTCCCCATAAAGTCCTCGACATCTTGGGTGATGGTGGTTAGGCCTAGCTGATACTTACGAGCTCTCTTCGCCAGGCTAAATAGGAAGTTAGCTGAGTCGTCATATTTCATCAACTGCCAAGCTTCGTCGACGATGAGCATACGCTTCTTTTTCTCACTACGGGTGATATTCCATATGTGACTGAGAACGATATACATGGCGACTGGACGGAGCTCATCTTCGAGGTCCCGGATATTGAAGACGACCATATTGTTGTTGATGTCGATATTGCTCTGCTGCGAGAAGATGCCGGCAAAGGTGCCACTGGTGTATTTTCGCAGACGTTGCGCAAGTTGTGGACCGGTGCCACCCATGTGAAGCAGCGTATCGTAGAGGTCAGAAATTGTCGGAGGTGTACTGCGATGTGTCAACGGATCTGAGGTAATGCCGGCACGGGCGTAGGTATCGATGAGCCCTTGATCGAGGTCGGCTTCTTCGGCGGGGGTGAGTGCCGACATGACCTGTCCGTTGGCGGCCATCTGTGAACCACCGAGCATCAGGCGCAGGAGACCGTGAAGTGTGACGAGGTTGGCGCGTAAGGCATCGTCGGCTTCTTCGGTATCAACTACCCTAGGTAGGTCGAACGGATTAATTCGTGTGTCACTATTAAGACTAAGTCGGATATAGCTACCACCAACGGCATCAGATAGTTTCTGGTACTCGTTTTCTGGGTCAATGATTAGGATGTCACTACCAGTCATCATGGAGCGGAGGGCTTCAAGCTTTACGGTGAATGATTTACCAGCACCAGACTTCGCGAAGACAACCATATTGGCGTTTTCTAGGCTGAAACGGTCAAAGATGACAAGGCCATTATTGTGCATATTGATGCCATAGAGGATACCTTTTTCTTGGGTGAGGTCAGCACTAGTGAATGGGAAACTGGTGCTGATAGCACCGGTATTCATATTGCGGCGGATCTCGAGCTGGTCGGACATTTGTGGGATGGTACTATTGAGTCCCTGCTCTTGTTGAGATGAGGCGACCTTACTGAAGACTAGTTGCTGACCAAAGATAGTCTCTATTTTGTGTTGGACAAAGCCGAGTTCATCAAGGCTGTCAGCGTAGAGCGTGATGTAGAGGCCGTAGCGGAAGAAGCGCTCAGCACCAACCTGTATTTGGTCGCGGAGCTCCTCGGCGTCTTGGATGGCTACTTCGAGACCTGGATCACGGGTACGACCCTTCTCGGAGTTGATTGCCATACTGGCTTCGAGTTGAGTTACCTTTTTGCGGAGGTTATTGAGTACTACTTGGCTCTCAACCGGATAGACGAACATTGAGATATCGAGTACTTCGTCGATGTTGATAATACTTGACAGCCATCCGGTGTAAATCTGGCGTGGGTAGCCGTACACGTAAAGAGTACGTCCATACTTGGTACCGAGGCGGAAATAGCTCGAGTGAATCTCAAGGCTGCTCGGGGCAATAAGGTCGCGGAGCGTGGTAATGCCCTTGAGAAATTCCTGCTCTACTTCTGCTTGCTCACGGGCACGCTGCTGTGTGGCGATATCAATCGGATCGAGTTTCTTTTTCGCCATGTCTAAAAACTCCCCTCCTGCAGATGTGCCTGCTTGGCTTCTCCTTGTCCCTTTCGGACAAAGGTGGCTGTAATTCCTTCGAAGTTGCCGAGCGGCTCTCGGACAGCGGTGTCGGGATTGTAGATATTGTAGTAGAGCTCACCGAGTTCTTTGGTGTTGAGCTGAACGCTTTTGACACCCATCTGAAAGAGGCCACTAGTCACTGAGTCGACGCGGTTCTTGATTTCTTCGACAGCCTTTTGGTAATTAGCCTCATCGATTTTAGTTGGACCAGATTGAGGCTTGCTAAATATCTTACCAAAGAAGCCTTGGGCTTGCTGTTTGATGGCATTGACGTCACCAGCTGGAAAATACGGTATAGTGATGAAGAAACTCTTGTCCATAATGTTTGCTTCTTGAGAGAGGACGTCGATGAAGTTAATATAGTCGTCCATTAGGACATTGAGGAGCATATTATCCTGTGAGCGGCGAATTGCTACAAGACGGTCGATGTACGGACCGATGTCGACGCGCTGTGAACGGATAAAGATTTGTATCGGGAAATACAGTGAGTTAAGAAAGTTCTGATAGCTATATTCTACACCTTCACGCTCAGTAGAGCTCATAAGGTCGAAGTTGATAGATTTACAGGCGACGACAGCGCGGAAGGATCCATCTTTCATGATGACGACATTGTCGCGGATTTCTGATATGAGGAGTGAATTTTGAGTACTATTCGGATTAGTTGGTTTGGTGGCGGGTGGATTATTTGATACAGCGGGACCCGGAACAACTCCTACTTGTGCTGCAGGAGTAGAAACCGCTGGTACGGGTGGCACAAATTGTTGATCAGGCGCCGGAGTATTTGGCTGCACGATTTAGTTCTTCCCCACTCCCCATGAATGATGCTGATTATCGAAGAGAAATGACCACTTCTTCATCCGAGAGTTGTTTTTGTTTCTCTTCGATGCGTTTGGCCTCACGAGCAATCGTCTCTACCGATAAATCAGAGTTATTTGCAAGCTTTATTATATCAGGTGATGCCGGCTTTATGCTAGTACTTACAACCTCTGTTTGTTGTGTTGAAATAGGTGCTGGCGTGATAACTGACGCTGCCAGATCAGTCGCCGGATGGATGACCGACTGATGCATTGCTGGATATGGGTTGAAATCAGGGTGTTGGCTTTCATCGATCGGTGCTGGTGCCGGAGCCACTGCGACGGGAGCCATAGGCATCGGCGTAACTACCGGAGCAGCGAAGTGAGTTACTGTTGCGGGTGTTGAAAATGGAGTTGCGCTTACGGATGGTGCGATTGGCGTCACTATTGGGGCAACAGGTTGTGGCTGTTGCATACGACGAATTGCCTCTTCGCGTTGACGTGCAGCGCTCTCACCGAGACGAGTGTCTATAGCCTGTGCTGTGTGACCGGAGGCATCAAGGATATCCTCGGTTTGTTGAGCCTCGTAGTACAGGTCAGTATTAAGCGGAGTATCGGGGTTTGGGTTTGTAACACCACGTACTGCCCAGCCGCGACTATCAACAATATTGGCGAGGTAGGATAGGCGTCGCTCTGCCTCTTCTTGACCAAATTCCTTAGTGCGCTGAACTTCTATCACTTTTGGTGCAGTGATTTCGATAAGCGACTGGAGACCATCCGGATCCCAAAGACGCCTATGAGGTTTTAGATAAAATGATACAAGTGCTGCAAGATATGTCTCCATCGGTTGATCTTTTCGTAGCGGTAAAGCAAGAGCACCGAAGAAAATGATTAATGGAATTGGTAGAATAGCGAGGGCGATAAATAATTGTGATAGTCCCCACGCAGCACCGCACGAGAGTGCCACAATGATGAGATAGATGAATTGGCGGAAACTAAATGGACCGAGAAGTTTATCATCGGCCTCGACATCTTGAGGAACTTTATATACCGCCATGGTGTTCTTAGTATAGCAAAAATATAACTTGGAAGCTTATGCTTAATTTGGCTATGGAGTTGGTGGGCCTTGACGAGGAGTTGATGTGTCTCCATGCTCCAGGTTGAACAAGTGATCTTGGACCAAAGCTTCTTCATGCGCTTGGTTTACCCCCCGTGTCTGGTTCTCGGCTGCTGCCTGATCGTGTGCTTCTCCGACGTTTACCGTGCGGGATTCGCCCGTACGTTGGGTGAAAATATCTTTCTTCTGAGGATCGAGGTAAATTGTTCCGTTTTCATTGGCGCGTAGTACGGCCTGAGCCTGCTCTTGGGTCATGGAACCGCTATCAGCAAATTGCTGTAACTGTTGGGCGCTCTGTCCTGCCAGTTCGCTCTCATTGAGACCACGTGCAGTACCGGCATGGCTATCATATCCATCAAGAGTTCTAATGCCTTCGTCTGATCGTTCATCTCTTGACCACTGATCAAGAGATCGATCCTTGCCTTTAAGCCCAGCTCCTGAAATGTCATGTTTTATATTTCTAGCAACTCCAGTATCCATTCCTTCTGGAGAGGTCTCTATCCTTGATATTACTTCGTGTAGCTCATGTACACCCTTTGAGCCTGTTTTTGTTGCGAGTATTTTTGTTGCGGCGCGCGCAGCGATAACATCTCCACTTCTATTTGCTGTCTCTAGTTGCGCTGTTGCACGCTCGACGAGACCAGCAGCATCGCCATGTTCCAGAAGAGCCATAGAGTTCTCGATTTGTTCACCCGTGAACCTGTGTGATTCGGCGACGGCCTTGGCAGCTCCTCTATCTCCACCGATATAGCGTCCCAGGCGTGAACTGTCGATTCTCTTATTTAATCTACCTAGCCTTCCTTCTCCGACTCGTCTGTTAATTCGAGCCTCGGCTCTACGCCTATCGAGTGCACCCTTAGCTTCACCAATGCGACCATTCTTGACGGCGTTTTTACCTATACCGTTTGCTCTATCTTGAAATCCAGCAAGTTTACCTCCGATACTACCAGCTGCCGACATTGATCCCTTTAGGAGTGTTGGCACGGCAAAGAGCGGTATGGCCATGACGCCTGCAGCGACAATCTTCATCATCTGCTCATCATCTCCACCACCTGCACCATCACCTGAAACTTCGAGGAGTACGCTTGATGCAAAGGTGCTTGCGCCGAAGACGAGGGCGATGATTGGGAATACCATAAGGAGAGCAGTAAAGGCTTTCCACCACTTATTAAACCATTGCTCGGTATTTGGTAGTAGATACGCTACAAATGCGAGGGGCGATAATATGAGAAGTAAGATGACAAATGCTTGCCTAGCAATGAGGATAAGGATGATGACCGCAAATGCCAATAGTGCGGCTGGTGCAAATATGATTAATGCAAGGAGTCCTATAACGGCGCCAGTACCGAGAATTACCGCGCCTGCAGTTGACCAGACGGTACTTAGCATCTCACCATTTCCCCCGCCTGTCACTCGGATGCTCTTGAACAAGTCATATATTGACGCACCAAATATATTACTGAGATCCACGAGAATCTGACATATATAAATAGACACATTGACCAGAATGGCTGCTATGATTAATTTTGGCAGGAGTTTTTTGAGTCCGTAATTGCCAATCCCAGCTCCGGTAATTTGCGAATAGATGATAAAGAGGAAGGCTATAACAAAGGCGATGTTTGCCATGTTGCGGAAAATCTCCCAGGTATTTGCGACCGCACGGTCAGTAATAACCTCTGTCGGTACTTCTAGAAAACCATTGAGAAAACCGAATGCCACATCATTAAGTTTTCCGAGAAATTGCACTACTGGACAAACAATCCAGCCGATACCATCGACGGCACAGGTAGTAGTGTCAGCTGTGGGAGTAGTTGCATCAGCATCTTCATTACAGACGATACTACGACCTTCCTGCGTACAAGTCTCATCGTCTTCTGGTGCCTGAGCTGACGGCTTTATAGTGATATTTGAAGGACTATCCCAGTCTTCACCACAACCTCTTGTTGCCAGGTCCGTCAATGTAGATATCGTAGCGACAGTACCGGTACCACTATAAGAAATTCGTTGTGGACATTGTGCTGGTGAGGTTGCTGACCAAGTATAGTATTGCCCTGATTTTGAGTAAATTCGACCATCATCAAGGGCTGGGTTACAACTTTGTGAGCCCCTTGCTCCATCCATGGTAGCCTTATTGACACGTTTAATAGTGTCAGAACTACTGTAGTAGTAGTAGCCATTTTGTGCAGTCACTTCAGCAGAGCAGCCGGCAGCATAGGTGGGAGTAGGGGCAACCTGCTGACTAACAAGTGCCGTCACAAAAATGACTACAAAGAGTAGCGGTGGTAAAAGCCAAATACTAACCTTGTGATATATGCGCATAATAAGTAAGCTGTAGCATTTTTATTATGCTACAGCTTACTAGTTAACACAAGGCGATAGACCTCTTAGCTTTCTGTAGGTTTAAATTGCAATTTGTCATCGTCAGATATGCTGACATAGAGTCGAAGTTTGAGCTGATCGACTGTTTCTCCTGCGGTTGGATCTGAGTCGTCACTCATCTTAATGACAATTATTGATATTGACCGAGGGTTATATCCATAGTATGTTCCGTTGACGGAACCGTCTTCTGGATGGGTTTCTTCAAAAGCCGGCATAATCTCGAATTGCATATCTTCAAAATTTGAACCATAGGTAGAAACATACAGTTTACGAACCTGATCTGCAAGGTTTAGAATCTCACTAGCTACGTTCGGGTCGGTAGTTAGGTGTGATAAATCAGCGGTCTCCATAGGAGCAAAGTTAGCTGTAGCGGAGATGACATTGTTGATACCTGCCTCAAGGGCTGGCTTAAGAGAGTTATCATAAATAGTAGTCAGTTCATCCCACTGTTCCCATTCTGGGTCTTTTTCCTCCCAATCATTTTCCGTCGTATAGTTCATGATAGTACGGAAGTGTTCTGCTTCCTCTGGACTGATTTCAATCCCTGATGTATCTACGACGGGGGCTTCTATAGATGTGTTGTCGCTTGGTTGTACTTCAGTATTTAAATATCCATAATTGCCAGGAGTTGGAGTTTCGCTTGCTTTATTGGTGGAGTACATAGTGCCGAGACCCGATATGATAGATACAGCAGTCGAACCTGCAGCGATAGCCAAGGCGCGTTTACGTTTCTTATTACGCTTTTCCTGTTTAGTCAACTGCTTGTTTTTGTTCTTGCGGAATTCTTCAAGAGCCGCCTGCTCTTCTGGTGTTATAGGGGCTACGCTGAAACCTTCTATAGGATGGCTTGGAACTTTCAGGTGCTGATTAGCTGCCTCAAGAAGGCTAGTGTTGTCATAATTAGTGACAGGACGCTCGTAATCTCCAACACCCGAGTGAGGGAGTTGTTCGTCTATATTTCTTCGGTTACTATCATCATTTGGAGTTTGTTCATGGTTAGCCATAAAATGCTACTTCCTTCACGCCTAACGACATTTTCTAATTACACTAATTATTATACACCAAAACGTGTAAAAAGCAAGTGCGTACTTTTCACATCAAGGGTTGAAATATATTTTACAACTATATCGTAGGAAGTAACTAGTTAGGATTCGGGATATTATTGCCAGCACGAATCGTCTTGATGTCTTCGCGGATGCTACCCTTAAGTTCTCGCCAAACTTGACCGGTTTCATCACCGATACCTTCAAGTAGCTGATTGAGTCTGACGGGAGAATTTTGCTGCAGCCAGTACAGCGTCTCTTGTTGTGAGTAGGCATTCATGCGGGTAAATCGTGAAGCGGTAATGTTGCCATACGGGCTTGATGAATCCCGCACTTCCTGAAAGTCCCTAAATAGCTGACCGGTATCTGGATTAATTTCGTTGTTAGCCCACACTTCCATATCACGACCGGCATTCCGGAAGGTATCGTCAGCAGCGAGTACTTCCTTGAGGGTCATTACCTCATCCGATAACGGTCCCATACTTTGAGTATAGGTGGCAAGTAGTGGCTTGAGTTTCTTGAGACCTGGAGCATTAACCGCCATCTTGCGGGCGTAGGCAATCATTTCGCTCAGCTCACCACGAGCAGCTGCATCATTCCAAGCAGTCTCGAGCAGATCAGGGTTTGAAGCGACGTCATAATCCATCGTGTCGAAGATATTGTTTGTCGCCCTAATCATTTCTTCAGACACGGCTTTCTTGGCAGCGGCGAGCACGCGGTTTGCACCGTGAGGATCAATACTGGCGGCTTCTGTACGTAGGGTGGCATTAGTCTTGAGAGCCTTGGCGAATTCTGACTTTTGGACAATCTTCGCCGATTCGATAGCCTGCTCTTTGACAGCAATCGCACGGTTATCAGTCTGGATAGCGTTTGTCATTGCTCGTACATCAACATTTACAGCATTAAGAACGCCAGGAGCAGCGCTTCCCTGCGCCTGTACTTTATTGACGATGTGTTGCCATTCTTTTTCGGCGCGAGCAAATGATCCGGATGCTTCAACTTCTTTCAAGCGGATATTCTGAATGTTTGCATCTGTTTCCGAACGTCGTTCCCAGTCAGCTTCAGCACGCTTGGTCAGCATCGAGTCGATAGTTGCTGCTTCCTTTTCGAAATTCGAAGTCTGGACGTTCATGAGGCGTAGTGCACGACTACCAAATTGACCATCCTGGAATTGCTGCTTGAATTCCGCCTTCCCTTCGGCGGTAACATTTGCGGCCTGGAATTGTGCGTGAGCTGCATTGACATCAGATTGGATCTTCAGATTGCGAAGGCCGGCAGTAGTGTTGATCTGTGTTTGTAGATCGCGTTCGGCATGGTTAGTGGCTGCCTCTTCAAGGAGCTTGCTACGACCCTCTGCCATATGTGATTCATGGTGCAAGTTATTACGGTAAGGATCACCAGCAGTTCCAGTACGTGGATTACCGTAGACTTGATTAACCCAGCGCTCTTGGTTGCGTGCTTCCCCGTAGTTCTTTTCGAGCCCAGCGTCTTTATTGAGAGAGTGAATGCGTTGACCGGCAGCAGTTTGCGTGAATAAACCTTCACTCATTGCTTCGCTAGCAGACTTCATTCCAGCACGCTCACGGCGCTTGTACTCACGAAGGTATGCCATGTTGTTTGGATTGAGACGAGTGCGTTGGCGCCAGTTGCCACTGCTTGGAAGACCATTGCGGAATTGATTGGTTTTTGCTCGGCGATCAAGCGTAGCAAGACCTTTGGCACGATTAGTGTCGCTGCGATCCTTTGCCCAGTTTTTACTGCGATCGAAGATACCCTTACCTGGATTATTGACGATGCCAGCAAAGCGATTGAGTACGCCGCCGCCAAGCCTAAGCAGGAGTGGTGTGATGGCGAGGGGTGCTACTTGTACACCCATGGCAAGGAGTACCATATTGATGTCGGTGGCGTTCTGTATGATGATGGCCGATGCGAGCTGAGCTCCACCAAAGACGAATGAGAATGCTGGAAATACTAAGAGCAATGTAAAGAGTGTTTTGCGCCATTTTGTAAACCACTCTTCTGTATTTGGAAGGAGGTACGCTACGAATGCTACTGGGGCCAAGACGACCAAGATTGTGATGATGGCCTGACGGGCAGCCAAGATTAGGAACGTCATCAGAACAATAAATAGTACAGAGATAAGTAGTGGAAGCAGTACGAATAGCGCACCGGTGATTCCTACACCCGCCGTGGCGACAGCGAGTGTTGAAATGCCAAGGTATGTGCCGATGCTAGCACCTGCAAGAATGGTTCCGCCCGAAAGGATGACTGAGGTGAGACTTTCCCAGCTTATAAGGTCCCAAGAGTTTCCCTCATCGCCTACTAGAGAGTTGCGCACGCTGATGAACATATCTTGGATGCTATAGCCAAGTATATTAAAGACATCGATGGCAACGGCGCAAATCCAATACGATGTATTGACCAATATGGCAGCTACAATAACACGGGGAAGAATCTTCTTAATCGAGTAGTTACTTAGACCGACTCCGGTAATCTGCGAGTATATTACGACAAGGAAGCCGATGACGAAAAGAACATTGGCGAGATTACGTACGTAGTCCCAGGCACGATACATTGCCTGGTCGGTAGTAGTAGTGAGAGCACGTACCTCAAGGAAATTACTGACGATACCATAGATAAAGTCCATACCCCTTGCAAGGAAGTTAGTAACTGGACAGATAATCCATCCAATACCCTCGACACTACACGAACTGGTACCCGTAGAGGTGATGGCGGGCTGAGGGGTAACGGTAATATCTGCCTCGGCAGACTTATTTGTGAAGCGAGCACCGTCATAATTGAATGTTACATAAGTTGCAGCAGTTGCGGAAGGTGGATCTGTACCAGATGGAAAATAGATGAGGTGAGCTTTTTGAGTAGCTCCTCCTCCAGAGGTGTTTGCAGCCTCCACATACTGGTAAATAAAGGTGTCTTTCGGCAGTTTATGACTCTCTTGTCCCGTCGCCTTCCCTAGCTCACTGTAGGTATTTTGCTGGTAGGAGATGTCAGTTCCGCTCCACTGGGCATCAGCTGCGTAGACGGTCGGTGTAGCGACTAAAATGTACGTAAAACACACCACTAAAAAGACAGTGGCCATAGAAAGATACTTCCGCGTCGATAATCTACCGCGCGGGGAGCTGAAGAGCTTATCCCACATATCACCTATGACAGTACCATCTTACAGATGAAAAGTCAATGGCAATTCACTCGTCTCTCACCCGTTATACTACTTGCGTTTTAGCTAGTTTTATCGTATATTTATCGTAGATATGAAGTCAAAATACAAAATATCGTTATACCTCTGCCTTTTGTTTCTGATTACATCGATGGGCGGGGTGTTTTTCGGACCATCTACTCCTGCATCTGCTTTAACCAAGGAACAGTGGAAAGAATGTCGGGAAAAATATCAAGGCCTTGAAGTATATAACGATCCGGAACTAAGACAAAATTGGGAAAAGTTCCTCAATAACAAATGTTATGTAGGCAATGGCGGTAACTGTGGCACCATACACCTCGGTTCAGGGACTTTCAGCGGCTCACGTGCCGACTGCCCTATTTCAGATAAATATATTAAAGAAGCTGAAGCCTATGAGCCAGAGGTGATTACCGGTGGCGGAACGGATGATGGTCCTAATGATTGTGGTGGAGCGGATACGGCAATCATCAAATGTAACGCCGATAACAGTGGTGGCATCACTAACAATGCCATCTGGGCGCTGCTCATCATGGCTATTAATATCTTGACCGCAGGGATTGGTATTGCGGCTGTCGGCGGAATTATCTACGGTTCCATGCTCTATACAACTGCCGGAGATAACGATGGGCAGGTGAAGCAATCCAAGAAAGTTATTCGTAACGTTGTCATCGGC
>JBPPME010000075.1:0-8059 GCA_051305895.1 Saccharimonadales bacterium (SeqCode) | reverse complement strand
AGATGTGTATAAGAGACTGCTTTATTACTCTATAGAGTAGAAAACCACCAAGCCGTGACGCCCACACAGCAACCATCCCGAAGAGGATAGTGAAATACCAGGATAGTTCTGTTTGTAGAAACGAAACAAGCGCGATTACAACAAAGGTTACAGCATACGATATGTCGGTCAATTTGTCTGATCGCAAAATGAAAGCAACGACGAACATAGCCATATTAATCACAATCGAAACTACCAGTGATGTAATCAAGGTTGCGATAACCGTTTCATTAATCATAAATTAAGTATAACAGGCACTCTTTACACTAGTCGTGTTTAGGCTTTTTATTTTTATCGAAATCTATTTTACAGATTCATTTAAATCTTTATCTATACGGCGGATGCAATCTATCCAGTAGCATATATGACGAGTACCTCAAGTAAGCTGGCTAGCGGTTCGTTAGATTCGTCCTCTTCTTGCCTCATTAAACCTAGCGTCCCCAACTCAGCAAATCCATTCATTAGAGCAAATGGTGTGATAATGTCACAAGCTTTAAGTACATTTTTTACGCATCAAATTTTCACCTAGGTCTATAGGGGCTTTATTATGAATTACTCCTATGGCAAGCAATTCTATGATCATCGTATGTAGTATAATTTTACTCTGACTTGTCAGAATAATGCCCTATTCGTAGGGTACCATTCTATGCTGATGACTAGAATATCTGAGCGATAACCCAAGCTGTGGCGGCCAGTTACTTTTGCTTGCTCTGTGCCGTTTTCGGTCAGTTGTGTATAACTAACACCTGCAAGACCATAATATTGGGTACTTCATCCGTGCCGGGCGTAGAGAATTCGGCCCCCTTACTAGTCATTCTTCTTTCCGCCCATCTTCTTGAGTATATTTAGAAAACGCTCAACAGCCCGAGACTAGTTGAGTTTTACGTCCTCTTTTTAGATGTTCTTTGTCATTTTTCTTGTCATTTAAGATTCTTTTCTTAAGCTTCGGCATTTTCTTATTGGTCATTTTTAAGTATACCTCAAGCAGAGCAATCTACTCTGTTATGGCTTAAGTGTATAATTGCCAAAGTAAGGTATTGTATACTGGTGATATGAGAATTTATTCGTGGAATGTCAATGGTATCCGGGCTGTAATCGCCAAAGGTGCGCTACAAAAATTTATCACCGAGCATAACCCAGATATTTTATGTCTCCAAGAGACAAAGGCTTCACCTAATCAGTTTGAAATAGACTTTCCACAGTACCACGAGCATTTCTTCAGCGCCATCAAAAAAGGATATTCTGGTACAGCGATATTTTCCAAAAAGCCAGCCTTGCAGTACAAAGATGGCTTTCCTGACGACATTATCGAAGAATACAATGTCACTGGTGATACCTATGGTAATCCGAACGATGAAGGCAGGGTAATCGCCGCCGAATTTACTGACTTCTGGATTGTGACCGTCTACACGCCAAATTCGAAAGGCGATTTATCACGTCTCAAACTCCGCTATGAAAGCTGGGATAAAGCGTTTCTTGCCTACGTCAAACAGCTCGAAAAACTCAAACCGGTTATCTTCTGCGGCGACCTCAACGTTGCACACCAGGAAATCGACCTTGCCAATCCCGCATCAAATATCGGTAAGCATGGCTTCACCGACGAGGAGCGAGAACGCTTTGGGGATTTCCTCACTGCCGGCTTCACCGACACGTTCCGTCATTTTTATCCAGACAGGGTCGAAGCCTACAGCTGGTGGACCCACTGGGCAAATGCCCGTGCACACAATATCGGCTGGCGCATAGACTATTTCCTGACTTCTAAAAGCCTGGAAAACCGCCTATTAGGCGTCGCTATCCATGCCGATGTTATGGGTTCAGACCACTGTCCGGTAAGTCTCGAGGTTGCTTAGGTGAACCAGGGTGATTACCTGCCAAATGAGCGCGTTCTTGACCACATTGCCGGTAGACGGCTTGTTTTGTTTGTTGGCCCCTCAGCTATAGGCAAATCAACTCTGATCAATGAAATCACCAATCAGGATGAGGAATTCGCCCATGTCAGCGGATTTACCACCCGTGAACCACGCATTGACGACGAGCCGAATCTATATCGATATGTCTCCAAAGCCCAAGTGCGTGACCTTATCGCAAATAGAGAGCTCGTCCAATATGCCATCCACCCTGCGACAGATGATATATACGGTACCGAACTGCACGACTATCCAGCACTCTTTAATATGAAAGATTCTCTTTCGGGCGCGGTGAGATCATTTCGCAAGTTGCCATTTCAACGAGCCTGGACTATCAGTATTACCGCTCCACCTGAAGCCTGGCGAGCGTGGTTCGTCGCCCGTTATCCATCACCGAGCGACGACGCCGAAAACCGGATCCATGAAGCCCGTCAGTCAATCGAATGGTCACTCGCACAAAATGACCAACATCACTGGCTCATCACATATCCCGACGATGTAGCGAAAACTGCCCGAACGCTCATTGATATCGTTAAGAATCCCAACGAGCAGACAACCCTTGTACCAGACGAGCCTCGACGGCTACTCGACTTCCTAGATGGAAAAATCTGGTGATGGGAACTCATGCGTACTGGCACATTCAAGCTCCTCATACATCACTGTTTCCTGACGTGCACTGGAACAAGCCAGAGCGCCGTGACCAGGCTGGCAAACTCGGTATCATCGGTGGGAATAAACTCAGTTTCGCAAGCGTCGCCGACGCCTATACAGTCGCACATGAGGTCGGAGTGGGGCAGGTGCGTGCACTCGTGCCGGACTCCTTGAAGCAATCAATTCCTCCACAGCTCACAGATATTATCTTTGCGCCGAGTAATCCCTCTGGCAGCCTAGCACGGGAGGCTATTACAGAAATGCGTGCACTTGCCAGTTGGAGTGATGCGCTGCTCCTTATCGGTGATGCCGGACGTAATAGCGAAACAGCTATTGTTTATGAGCAACTTATCCGAGAGTATACCGGGCTCTTGGTCATTACCCGCGATGCTGCCGATTTAATCAAACACGGCGCTCAAGATTTCGTGAATCGGCCAGATACACTACTCGTCTTGTCATTTGCGCAGATACAAAAACTATTTCAGCTCGTCTATTATCCAAAAGTGCTGACATTCAGCATGCAACTTGCCGGGTTCGTCGAAGCGCTACATAAATTCACTATTACGTATCCCATTATCCTCCTCGTGCTCCATAAAGACACGCTCGTGCTCGCTAACGGTGGCGATGTGATCACCACTGCCTGGGACAGCCCGATGGCCATATGGCGAGGCGCCGTAGCCACAAAAGCCGCTGCATACTGGCTCTGGAGTCCGAAACAGCCTGTTGAAGCGGTCGCGTCCAGCATTGCTATTTAGAGTAATTCATAATACAGGTTATTGTATTTCATGCGCGTACCCAAAACACCTGATATTACTGCACAGAGTCGACCTCTCTATGAAGAGTTTTCATCTGGTGATGTTGTCAAGCAGCAGACTACTGAAATTAACACACTAATCGATGGTACTCGCGCCGCACTAATAAACTTCCCACGACCTTACGGTCGGGGAATTGTAAGCCTGGATTAAATAAGAAGAGGGTTATCCAGGGCTCACCCTAACTGAGAAAGATAATATCCTGCAAGCAAGCACAGAATACCGTCATGGAACAGGTCTATCGTCAGCTGTCATACACTGATGCTACACTCATGCCTCGCCGACCGACTCAGCGTCTACTGAATCTTCCTATCCAAAATATGCTCGCATCATAAGCATCATTAAAATTATAAGTTTGGTGCCGCGAGAGAGAATCGAACTCTCACTCCTGTGAAGGAACGGGATTTTGAGTCCCGCGCGTCTACCGATTCCGCCACCGCGGCATCAAACTCACAATTCTATACCACACATAGTACGATCTACTCGTTATACTACTACGGTATGACGTGCTAAAACGCTCTAAAGTATTGTACAATAGTCTCAAGTGGGAACCAAACGACGTGCAACCTAAGACACCTAATACACCTCATCGACATGCCGTACGACCGCCTGAGCGTGATCAATCCAGACAACAAGCGGCCATTGCTCGTTTAGCGCGCCATCAGATTGAAGCCATTTATGATCAACCAAGTGCTGATCAGCCGACCACTCGTCCGACATATGCCCGTACGCACTCCTCTGTCCAGCCTTCAAGTGCCGAACAGCTCCAGCAGTACCATACTGCCTGGCAAGAGTATTATCAAAAATATTATGAGCACTATTACGTTGGACAGGTTCGTCAAGTCCACGATGTAATGCAGGGCGAGCTCGAAAAGGCAAAACAACAAACAGATCAAGCCACCGTGTCGAATTCAGAAAGCATTTCCGAAGAAGAGGCAATCTATAATCTGCGCCAAAAGCTCCTTGATAAAGTACAGACATCCGCTACAAAAGTGCGCAAAAGTCACCACTTTGTACCGATTATATCCGCGACAATCGTCATGCTCATTTTCCTCTTCTTGCAATACAATTCCATACTTATTGCCTACGCAGTAGGCTACGTAACTCCAGGAAGCATCGATCCACAAAATATCATAGTCGACCCGAGCCAATCACTCACCGTATCGCCCGAACCGCGGCTTGTTATTCCGAAAATCAACGTCGACGTCAACGTTGACTATACCGCCACACCAGATAACGCCTCTCAGATGAAAGCCATGCAAAATGGCGTAGCTTATTTTGGTATCCCTGGTGCTAATAGCAAACCGGGGCAAAACGGCAATGTACCAATAGCAGGACATTCTAGTAACGACTTCACCGATACAGGCAATGGAAAATTTATCTTTGCACGACTTGAACAGCTAAAGGTAGGCGACGTCTTCTATCTCAACTACAATGGTATCCGCTACACTTATACAGTTCGTGAAACCATGACCGTCTTACCGTCAGACGTAAGCAAACTCAGCGTTGGTACAGATAAGCCGATGGCAACGCTCATCACCTGTACACCTCTAGGTACAGCTCAAAAGCGTTTCCTCGTCTTTGGCGAACAGGTGAGTCCAAGTCCATCCGAGGCTACCCAAGCACCGACATTAACAGGTAGCGTCAGCTCCACTCCGTCAATGGCCGGCAAGTCACCGACACTCTTCGAACGTCTCTTTGGTGCTGAGTGATTGAACAGATAAAGTTTAAACACCGGAAGAAGTAGTAGATTAGCGAAGTATCATGATAGTGCGCTGTAGGCGCAGAATGCCGTTATCGTCTCGACCGACACTGTACAGATAGCGTCCACTCGATGATAGTACGGCATCGGTTGCCCCATCAACCATCGCTAACTGATGAATATTCGAACCGTCAAATTCGCTCATCGAGAGCTTTCCTTCAACTTGATACCAGTAGTGATATTCGTCAAGCCAGCGTACAAGAGCGGGAGTTCGGTTCTCAACGAAGAAATCATTCGCCGAGCTCTTCTTGAGTTCAATGTCGTATAGCATCATGGACTGCGTTAACTCCGCAAACACGAAACGGCCGGATCCACGCATGGAGACTGAGCTCGGTGCCTCCTTAAGCAGAATCTGATTCACAACTATTTGTTCTTTGCTATCAAGTACACCATCAGACGGAAGATTTTCCGTCTTCCAAAGCGTCATTGTCTTGTCGACAGCTGCAGCGATATAGAGATCACCGTAATAGTAGCCGCCAGCAACCTGCACGGCAGTCACTGTCTTGAGTGATTCGATGCGATAGGCACGCGTTTCGCCGAGACGCTGAGCATTAACCGTTACAACACCTTGTTTTGCATCGCGCCCTGTATACAACAACAGTCTGTCGCCAACAAATGAAAATTGCTCTGTACCGATTGCCCAAGCTTCTGAAACCTCTTTGTTTGGCAGGTTGACGCTATGAATCGCTCCTTCAGCTGTACGACCGTAGACACGATCACCTGAGCGTGGATCGAACTTTACATCAGCTAGACTACTCTCACCAGCTTTGAGTACGAAGCTTCGTGCAGTGTCTTTGACATCAACCGCCAGTATCTCCTGCTTGTCATCATATGCATGTCGCATCAAGACATATTGATCATTTTGAGCCAACGTTTGCAAAATGAAAGCATGCGTAGTACCAACAGTAAACAATGCATCCGGTATCGTGACGGTTTTCTTCGTTACTTTCTGCCCACCTATATCAAATAGGCTAATCGTTGGCTTCGTCGCATCTTCAACAACTGTCACAAGATTGCCCTGACTGCGAGCTGCCATTGAGCCAAAACCGGTTAGTGCAAATGCCGACTCGGTCTCTGGCTTTTGCGGTACGAATCGAACAGAATTGAGCCATAGTACCTGCCCAGCGCTAATCGAAACATCCTTCATCCATGGACGGTAACCGTCAATCTCCATCTTTACTTCATACGAGCCAGGATTGAGCGTAATTTTCGATGGTGTTTTGGCGGCGAGTTTTGCTGAGCCAACCGTCACCGTCGCGCCGTTCGGACGCGTGATAAACTGCGCGAGTCCGCCTTGCTCAAATTCACCCTCAACCGCATTGAAGCGATAGCCCATCATTAGAAAGAAAAGTACCCATGTCGTTCCCACGACAACAGTAACCATAGCCGTATAAACAAGCACACGTTCGAGAAGTTGCTTTCGTTTCGGAGATATCTTATGCATAATATGTCTCAAGTAAGTATAGCAAGTATTTGCGTAAAGTCAGGGCTTGCGCTCTGATATGCTAATGATTATTATAGACCATAAAGGAAGAGGGTATGAAGGTATGAACAAACACACACCAGTTATTATCAATGGAGTCGCCTACGACGCCAAGACTGGTCTACAACTCAGTGATTACCAAGTGGCAAGCGCCCCAGAGATGAAGCAACCCGTCGCGACCGCTTCTAATCATAAGGAGCAGCCTGCCCATAATCTCCACGCTCGCACTCACCGTTCACAGACCTTGCGTCGTGAACATGTCAAGAACCCTTCACAAACCAGCGTGTCAAAACCCATTCAAGAATCAGTCAAGCGTAGTCCGCTGATTGCACGCTTCGCAACCGATGTCAAACCACTAAAGCCAGCTATCACTCAGCGCAAAGTCATTAGCGACATCGGTCCGGTCAAGCATCCACTTCAAGACGTCGTGCGACACCGAACCACAGCACCAAAAAGTGCTCTCGCACCGACATCGAGCCAACAGCTGAAACATCAGGCTATCAGTCAAGCTATGGAAAAATCGATCCCAAATAAGAAACAAGTGAAGCAGAGTTGGCGACCAAAGACTTTTTCAATCGTTTCAGCAAGTTTCGCTATTGTTCTGCTAGCCGGCTACTTCACGTACCTCAGTCTACCAAACATTTCTGTCCGCGTTGCCGCAGCCCAGGCCGGTATCGCCGCCTCATATCCGTCATACCATCCGCAAGGCTACCGTCTCAACGGACCCGTTGCCTACGCTGATGGAGAAGTAACAATGCAATTCGATTCTAACACGAATAGTGAGAATTTCAGTGTCAACCAGACGAAAAGCAGCTGGGACTCTAGCGCACTGCTAGCAAACTACGTGGAGCCGGCTGCTGGTGAAGAGTACGTGACGTACACCGACAGTGGGCTCACTATCTATATCTACGACAAAGGCGCAGCTTGGGTCAGTAACGGCATTCTCCACACTATCGAAGGTGATGCATCGCTCTCTAACGATCAAGTCCGTCGTATCGCCACGAGTATGTAGCTAACGAATATCTCGTATACGCTGTAACAATTCTTCAAAATCATCCTGGGTGAGGTGTAAATCATCTAGGAGCTCCTGCACGTAAATTATTTTTGTGTATAGATTATCGTTTGTGAAGTAGCGACTTGTGCGTATCATTAGGCTTTTCCATGCTGGATCATTCGGATGGATATGATGTGCTTTCATAAAATCACTTTGTTCACTGACGATTCGCACAATTTCTTCGCGAGTAAGCCGTTCAATCACCTCTTGCTGCTCGATTGCTTCTGCTCTACTTATCGCCTCGAGTATCTCATCAGGATCGTTGAAATTAATACCTTTGCCAGGCAGAAGAAGTATATTGACTACCTCAAGCAATGCCCGGCGTGTTTCATTGCTAAGCTGCTGATCACG
>JBPPME010000039.1:0-2486 GCA_051305895.1 Saccharimonadales bacterium (SeqCode) | reverse complement strand
ACAGAAGGAGAGCGCGTATCAATAGTGAATATATCAAGAATATAGGGTTAGTTATTATCGGAGCTATTATTGCTGCAGTCGGCCTGCAGTTTTTCTTACTGCCAAATCATTTGGTCGATGGAGGGGTTACTGGACTCTCTATCATTTCGGCGAAACTATCCGGACTACCACTCGGTGTGTTTCTACTTCTATTAAATTTGCCATTCATTGCACTAGGGTACAAGAAATTTGGCAAGACCTTTGCAATACTTTCTATCATTGGTATCGTTGTACTTGCTAGTCTGACATTCGTACATCTTGAACACGGCTTCACTGATGTCCCGATACTAGCAGCGGTATTTGGCGGTATGTTTGTGGGCATTGGCATGGGCATGGTCGTTCGCTACGGTGGTGTCATCGACGGTACCGACGTGGTGGCACTGCTGATTGACCGCGTGACAGTATTCTCTGTCGGTGAGGCGATTATGGTAATCAACGGCCTTATTATCGCACTCGCCGGCTTCGTCTTTGGTTGGGAAAATGCGCTATATTCACTCATTGCCTATTTCGTGGCACATAAGGCTATCGACGTGATCGTCGAAGGCCTGGATGAGTCCCGTTCGGTCTGGATCGTTAGCAAACGGGTGCGCGACATCGGCTACGCAATCAATAAACTTATTGAAGAACCTGTGACTTATGTAAAAGAAAGTATCCCGAAAGATCCAGAGCCACACGGTGTCATGCTAGTTGTGATTAACCGCTTCGAAGAGCAGAAGGTGAAGCGAGCTATCTATAGTGTCGATAAACATGCTTATGTTGTGATTTCGGAAGCCCATGAGGTCATTGGGCGCGTGTCAACGAATTCAATGAGTAGAGATGGATAAGTCGGGCTCAACCAACTGACTGTTCTTCGAGAGATTCGGATCGGTACACGCAGCTAGATTGAAACAGCAGGGACGTCGGTGTTTACCGTTTAACTTCGAGATAGTCTTTTCGATTCGGATTGCACGGGTTTGCTGACTTAGTGTGGCATTCATCCAGCGTATCCATTCCCAGCGTGCCATTGGTGTGATCTCTTCCCACTTATCTTTGACCTTCTCTGGGGCGATTTTCAGCGCATCGGCAAGGTCTTTCGGTACATCTGGTTCCGGCCAGTCCTTGCTCGTCGTCATCTCGACTGACACCGTATCGCCCGACCTTATACTCATAGCCTTTTGTAACTCTATGCTTACACGTACCCAGTGGCTCCATCGTCCATCCGGCTCTAATACCGTCTGAAACTCATGACCATTGATCAGACCAGTTATGTTGATTTGTCCGCGCGACGGTAGTTTGACACTTTCGTCTTTTGGCAGTGGCAAGATAACCCACTGCCTTAGCGTATAGAGTGTGGTTTCGAAACGAATTGTTACCGAAGTATTCTTCATATGTCTAGTATAATCTAGCATATGGAATTATTCGTTCACTGGTATGGATTGATCCGGTGATGGCTATTTATCTCTGATTAAGATACTACTCGAGAGTAGACAGTCTCGTCGTTTCCGTGTGGAATATCTCAAGGTACTCGAGCAAGAAGACTTTGAGAAGCTGGTAGCCTTTAGCAACAAGGCATCAATAAAGCCCGCTCGCAGTACTATTCCGGCCTTCCGTTGGCGTAATGAATGAATGATTGCCGCATATTATAGATTAGGAGATGCAAAGTAATATGAAGTGTTAAGTAATCTCCTTATGCTTGCAATACATATCTTTTCCTAGTATGATTAGCTCTAATCTTTTGGGAATTCAAGAGATATTTGCACATCACAATACGAAGGAGGTGGTGTCCGTGAAGGACACTACGCTTGTCGACGATTACAATTGTCGTATTCAGGAAATTATTGAGCGTCACCGCGCGCTCCATGCGGAGACGATGAGTCTGTTCGAGCAGGAACGAATGAGTTCGTATGACTCTTACGTTCGATAGCCGGTTTGGTTCATGTCAGACGAGGTAAGTGTTGGTAGCTTGAATTCTCAGCGGCTCCTTCTCCACTGGGTGCTCGATTAACTCATCGAACAGGTCCACCTGCTCAGGATTCTTATTCAGGTAATCCTCGAGCTTGATCGCGCTGACCGTGTAGGTTACTTTAGCGTTGCTGGCCTTGCGCAGGATGCCGAGCTTCTTTGCAAGCGCCTTAGTGTCTTTCGCATCGGTCACCTAGAAGTTGGTGGTATTGGTGCGCGACAAGAACTTCGCAATCGTCGTGGTGAACGACCTCTTGCCCTTGAAGAGTGCTGTGCGATTGGCCTCGCCAGCGCCGAGAGTTGAAATCCTTAACCTCGACCTCATAAAGGGCGTTTTGCGTGTCGAATACCAACTTGTGTTCAGCTTCAGCCATCTTGTAGTTGAGTTTAAGCTGCTTCTGTTGATGTCGTCTGTAGCCAATCGGATTAGCTCTTTCGTAGATTGTAGTCTAGGAATGAATCAATGGTGCGCCAAATTGGAATGATAGCCCTTTACATTAGGATAA
>JBPPME010000037.1:0-17939 GCA_051305895.1 Saccharimonadales bacterium (SeqCode) | reverse complement strand
GGAAACAGTTTGGTGCCTGCCAAAGCTTCCGACAGTGAACCGCCAGATTGAACTGTCTGCGCACTATCGAGTAGCGCCTTCTCGATTACTGCATTACCAAGAGCACTCGCCGTGGTTGAAAGCGCCTGAAGTACTGGCACACCAGCATGCATGAGTGAAGCGAAGGTACGAGCGAACCTCGCCAACGCTACTTTGGTAATGAGTGCTCCAGCGAGCGGTGTTTTGAGTAAAATTGCATGCCACGCGTAGCGACCTTTTTTTGTCTTCACCCATCTGCGAAAGAAAAAGATGATGACGGGAATAGCAATAACGACCGGAACAAAAAATAGCGGATTAGTCATTACCCCACTTATCGCAAGGAGTACGGTAGTCACCGCTGGCAACTTAGCATCTGGTCCACCAAGATCAAGAATGATACCGCCAAGTTTTGGTACAATGGTGGTCATCAAGAAGATAAAGATGAGGATTGTAATACTGAAGACGACCGTCGGGTATGTCATGGCGCTCTTAATCTTCTTCTTAATACTGGCGTCCTTTTCCTGTTGCAAAGCTACACGGTTGAGAACTTCATCGAGTATACCGCCCTCTTCACCAGCACGTACCATATTAACGTACACTGAGTTAAAGGTATTCGGATGCTCTCCGAGTGCATCAGCTAAGGGGCTACCTCCTTCGACTTTGCTCATCACCTCTGCCAACTGTTCCCTCATCGCCTGACTCTGTGCCTGCGCTTGGAGAATAACTAAGCTTCGCGGTAGCGCCACGCCAGCATTAATCAACGTAGCAAGTTGTCGCGTAAAGACGACTAACTCTCTGCCACTTACCCTTGGTGTACCGATATTAATACTACTCAGACCACTTTTCTCTTTGATGGATGTAACTCTTACACCCCGTGCGTGGAGCATATTGAGTGCATCACCTTTTGCCATCGCTGAAACGTCACCCTTAGTAGGTTTGCCGGCTTTGTCAGTACCAACGTATACAAATGTCTTTGCCATCTTATTCTCTCGTTACTCTCAAAATCTCTTCCACAGTTGTTTGACCACGCAATGCCTTAACAAGACCATCAGTCTGCATAGTAACCATACCTCCTTTGATAGCCTCATTTTGAATCGTATCTGCTGTACCGCCAGCCATGATAATCCCTGAGATATCCGTCGTATTATTCAGTACTTCATAAATGCCTTCACGCCCTCTAAATCCGCGACCACTACAATTTTCACAGCCATCTACTTTGGCTTTCCAAAGGTGGTGAATCGTCTTATCATCGGAGCTCATCTCCTTTTCGTCACCACCGATGTTCCCCGCAAGCGCTTGCTTCTCAAGATTATTAACATGCGCCATCTTGCTTGCCTCATTGAGATTAAAAATCTCTTTGATCTCAGTAATTTCATCAGTTGTTGGCTCGTACTTTATCTTACATACTGGACAGAGCCGACGTACCAGGCGCTGACCGATAACGGCTCGGACGGTGCTCGCAATAAGAAACGGCTCGATATTCATGTCTAGCAAGCGCGGCAGACAAGTTGCGGCGTTATTCGTATGAAGCGTGCTAAAGACTAGGTGGCCAGTAAGCGCAGCCTGGACGCCCATATCTGCGGTCTCACCGTCACGAATCTCTCCCACCATGATGATATTTGGATCTTGTCGCAGTAACGCACGAAGCCCAGAAGCAAAAGTCATACCAACCTTGCTATTCATCTGCGTCTGATTTGCTCCGACAATTTTGTATTCGATTGGATCTTCCACGGTAGATATATTCACCGTCGGGTTGTTGAGCAGTGACAGTACTGAGAAGAGTGTCGTTGATTTACCACTACCGGTCGGTCCAGTCACTAATACCATACCATGCGGTTGGATAATAGCGTTGTTGATAGTCTTGAGCGCTACACCCCAGAAGCCGAGCTCCTCGAGCGTCGCTGCTTTGTTTGACTCACTCAGGATACGCATAACCACCTTTTCACCATCGGCAATTGGTAGCGTTGAGACGCGAAGTGAGTATGACTTACTACCGGTAGCGATTTTTAGGCGACCATCTTGCGGAATACGGCGTTCGTCAATCTTGAGATTGGCAAGAATCTTGATGCGACTCACCAGAGCCGCCTGGACTTTCTTTGGCAACTTATTCACTTCACGTAATACGCCATCGACACGATAGCGCACACCGACATAATCCTCACGTGGCTCGATGTGAATATCAGATGCACCTGACTTGATGGCGTATTCGATAAGGAGTGTGACTGTTTGTGCAACGGGTGAGTCCTCAGCAAGATCTTCTTCGCTGACTTCTGCAGCTTGGTCACTCTCACCTTCAATATCTTCGGCGATCACCTGCGTCAAATTGCTATCCGCACCACCACGATAAAGGTCAAGAGCATCGGCGATATTGCTTCTTGAGGCCATATAGACAGCCGGTACTGAGCCGATCTGCTTTTGAATGAAGTCAACTGCCTGCACATCGTCTGGATCTTCCATTGCCAGCTGCTTGATGCCATCCTTCTCATCGAATAAGACTACCCTATAACGAACAGCAATACGCTCTGGTACGAGCTTGAGCAGTACTGGGTCAATCGACTTCGGGTCGAGCTTTACAAATGGGATGTCGACATACTCGGCATACCACTTGGAAATGTCTTCTTCGGGAATCTCAGTCTGTTTCAATACAACATCGAGCAACTTCTTCTTGCCTTTATTCGCTACACCCTCGAACTCTTTGATTGCCTTCTCATCCAATTCGGTATGAGCAGCCAAAAGTTCCTTGACGATTTTGTCTGATATTTTCATTACTTTCCTTAGTATAGCAAACCATAAACAGTATCAATAGAGTTGAAAAAGCTCGACTTTCGTATCTCATATATGCTATACTTGTCGCCATGAGTGAGCTCGACTACAAGCAACGTATCGGTAAGATTATCCAAAAAAACCGCACCGCTCGCGGCATGACCCAGGCGGAGTTAGCAGAGAAGATCAACACTTCCCAAAGTGCAATTAACCGCATCGAAAAAGGTGGTCAAAACATGAGTGTTGAAATGCTAGGTAAAATCAGTGACGTACTGGATAGTAATATCATCATGCTCAATTCGAGCGGCAAAACAAACTTCCGTGTCCACGGAGGCAATGAGCTTCATGGCAGCATTGAAGTGAAGACGAGCAAGAATGCAGTCGTTGCACTACTCTGCGCATCTCTGCTCAATAGTGGAAAAACGACTTTCCATCGTGTAGCTCGTATTGAAGAGGTGAACCGCCTCATCGAAGTCCTCAATAGTATTGGCGTGAAAACTAAGTGGTTACCTGGTAACGACCTGGAACTCACCCCGCCGAGCAAGCTAAAACTTGCCGACATTGACACCACAGCCGCCAAGCGCACCCGAAGCATCCTGATGTTTCTCGGCCCGCTACTTCATCAATACGATGATTTCCGACTGCCATTTGCTGGTGGCTGCGAACTTGGTACGCGTACTGTCGAGCCACATCTGGCCGGTCTGGCACCATTCGGTCTCGACGTCGAAGCTGCCGCTGGCACCGACTACTATCATGCAACTGTCAAGAATAAGGTACCGTCAAAGACTATCCTTCTTACTGAACGTGGCGACACCGTAACTGAAAATGTCCTCATGGCTGCTGCTCTTTACGACGGAGAGGTAACCATTCGCAATGCCAGTCCAAACTATATGGTGCAAGATCTCTGCTTTTTCCTCCAAAAACTCGGTGTAAAAATCGAAGGTATCGGCACTACTATCCTGAAGGTTCACGGCAAGAAAGCTATCAATAAGACTGTCGAATACTACCCAAGTGAAGATCCGATCGAGGCAATGAGCTTCGTAGCTGCTGCAGTCGTGACCGATTCTGAACTGGCTATCACACGCGCACCTATTGAATTCCTTGAACTTGAACTCGCAGTGCTAGGTTCTATGGGGCTCCAATACGAGCTTAGCGAGGAATATACAGCTCGCAATGATCGTACCCGTCTCGTGGATATTACAGTGAAAAAGAGTACTCTAACGGCCGCCAAAGACAAGTTACACAGCCTACCATTTCCTGGCATTAACATGGACAATTTGCCCTTCCTCGGTCTTATTGCTACTGTCGCCAATGGTCGTTCACTAGTCCATGACTGGAGCTACGAAAACCGCGCGATTTACTTCACCGAGCTCTCCAAGCTCAATGCCAACATCGAGATAGTCGACCCACACCGCGTCTACATCACCGGACCGACGCGCTGGAAATCAGCCGACGTTGTCGCTCCGCCAGCACTCCGTCCATCAGTCGTCGTATTGCTTGCCATGCTCGCCGCTCCGGGCATCTCGATCCTGCGTGATGTCTATAATATCAACCGTGGCTACGAGGACTTCGCCAACCGCCTCAATTCCATTGGCGCCGAGATTGAAACTATCCAAGAACTCTAGTCTTCCCCTGTTATTTATGGTATCATAGCCTACGTATCAATACATGGCGGATATAGCTCAGTTGGTTAGAGCGTCGGGTTGTGGTTCCGAAGGTCGTGGGTTCGAGCCCCATTATTCGCCCCAAATAAAAGTGTCCCGAAGGTTGGGATATTTTTATTTGTAAGGGCTATACTCACGAAAACCAGATGCTGACGAACGCTTAGTCGATGCAGATACACCAGATGGGCCACTTGCACCCATCTCCTGTCGCTTTTTGACTTGATTTGAGTCACACGGTGATTTTTATCTTGGATGCAGCACGTAGCTTATAGCGAAAGCAGCGCCACAGGTAAAAAGTACTGTCAAGATGAGAGTTAACATACTTAGCGATGTGGACACGGCTACTATCGATTCGCTTGCGCTGCTCGAATGATAATCCTATATCACCCACAGAATTTCCGTCCGCACCAGCAATTTCAGCCATTCCGTTGGAATAAAGTGTTGCCACGTCTAGCCTGTTCACATCTTCAATAATACCTCTATGCTTTTCATTTTACACTATAAAATGGTATAATTTATGAACATGCGGGTGTCGTATAATGGCTAATATACCTGCCTTCCAAGCAAGTGATGAGAGTTCGATTCTCTCCACCCGCACCAAGAAAAATACCCTACAACTAGTAGAGTATTTTTCTTTTATTGGTGTTCCAGGTCATCAGCTTTCGTCTGATGTACCGTGCCGTGTGGATGCTCTGGTGGAGCATAAATGGAGTAAATCTTCAGTGGCTCCGTACCGATATTGACGATGTCATGCCATGTACCGGCTGGCACAAAGATAGCGTCATCGTTATGGGCTTCCCATTTGTCCAGACTGTCTTCTGTCTTGCCCATCTGTACCAGTGCAGTACCCTGCTCGATCCGTAGGAATTGATCATGATCATCATGAAGTTCGAGTCCGATACTATCGTCAGGTTGAATGCTCATCAATGTTAGCTGTAAGTTACTACCCGTCCAAAGGGTTGCGCGATAATTTTCATTCGCCAGTGTTTTCTCTACAATATTTACTACGTAAGGGTTCGATCCATTGTCATACATACCTTTATTATACCTGGTATACTACTTATGTATGAAGCAATCTTTTTTGATGCAACGCATCATCAGTACCGAATATCTTCTCTTGACAATCCTTATCGCTATCCTTTTCATATCATATGCTGGATTTGCTTGGTGGTGGCTCTTTATTCTCTTTCCACTCTTTGATTTATCCGCAGTCGGCTATCTGCAAAATAACAAGCTCGGCGCGCTCACATACAACATTGGCCACAGTCTTATCGGACCAAGTATCATCATCGCACTCTATATCCTTGGAGGTCATGAAATGCTACTTTCCATCGGCTTGGCATGGCTATTCCATATCTTTGTCGACCGTGCACTCGGCTATGGCCTTAAGCACACCGAGGGTTTTCGTCACACGCACCTCGGTCAAATTGAAAAATCTAAGAGAAAATAAAGTATAATACCTTTTGTACGCCCCGGTAGCTCAGCTGGATAGAGCAGAGGACTTCTAAGCCTAAGGTCGCTGGTTCAAGCCCAGCCCGGGGTACCAAATTTAGTTATTATCCCTAGCGATATCATCATACTTATCACCTAATTTTTTCTTCTTGGCATATTCAGACTGCCGTCGCCTACTGTGTCGAATTTGATTCACATTTTTCTCAATCAGTTCTGACAATTCCTTTTTCATTTTTAGATAATGATCATAATGACTTCTATCGAGAGTACCGCTTACTAAGGCTTTATTTATCGCACAACCTGTTTCGCTTGTATGTCGACAGTTCGAATATTCACACTGAGCGACAAGTTGTACGATGTCATTATAATTCACATCAAGATTCTCTTTGGTTCCCCAAAGTTGCAGTTCACGAATACCGGGTGTATCAATGAGGATACCACCGCCAGGCAGTATGAATAATTCGCGGTGAACAGTGGTATGCCTTCCTGTCGAATCAGACTCCCGAACACTACTAGTTTTCTGGAGCTCTCTACCTAGAAGTCTGTTGGTGAGTGTCGATTTGCCTACACCCGATGAGCCGAGGAGGATAGCAGTACGACCAGGAGCAATACGGCCTGCTATCGCCTCGACACCAAAACCTGTAGTCGCGATACTGACGATTATTGGAATATCGAAAGACTCAAGTTCACTCACATACGATTGGACATCGTCCGTTTTATCAGCCTTATTCAAAATGATCACCACGTCGATAGCACTGATAGATAGTTGATACACGAATCGTTTCAGACGCTCGACACTGAAATCGTTATCAAGTGCAAGTAGCACGAATGCGACGTCGACGTTCGTAGCAATGATTTGCTTAAGAACTCGCTTGCCCGCAATCTTACGAGCAATCTCATTCTTTCGAATCACAACTGATTCGACTGTCGCCGGCCCGTTATCTAGAATACGTATCGCTACCCAATCACCAACTTTTGGAGTGTCATCATTATCTGAATAATGGGCAAGCTTGCCGGACAATTCGGCCGGGATGACGTGTGGGCTGGCCACTTTCAGCGACGTTCCAAAATCAGCGATGACCCGAGCGGGCTGCAAACCTGAGAGCCCAAGCTGAGACCATTCCATTGTGTTATCGTCGGTCCAGCCGAACTGTGCAAGAGTACTCACTGTCTTCATTATCGCATGTTTACAGTTTATACTTCGAGCGACGTAATATGCCGAAGAATTATTGTCTTCGTATGACAAGTACCGCTAGTGTTAACGCGGCAACTATACTAATGCCGATAATGCCCCAAAATACATACACGGAATCGTGTGCAGGCAGTGGCACATTCATTCCATAAAGTCCGGCGAGCATCGTCGGAATTGTTAGTGCTAATGTAATAACCGTCAGCAGACGAATGGTCTCATTCAGTCGAGTATCCATGACAGCGCGGTACGAATCACGTACATTAGTAATAGTGCGCAGTAGTGACTGACAGCGTGCGATCATCTGCTCGAGATCGATCGACAAATCCTCCACGAGATCCTTATCATCTTCCCGTAGTTTCAGTAGTTTCCCGCTCAGCAACTTCTCGACGGCAGTGTTAGTCGGAATCAGCGCATCGAGATAGTCATTAAGGCGTCGCTCGTAACCCGTCAGGACGACGATATCTTTCGAACGCAGCTTGCGAAGGTCACTTGTTGCTGCACGCATCTGTCGATTGATAGCCGCTACTCGTCGTTGGTACTGGATAACGATGCTATCAACCATCAACATGAAAAGTGTCGTTTGCTTCGAAGTATCGATAGTAGTCTTATCGATGAATGGCTGCCACAAGCGACCCAACGGATCACGACTTACTGTCACCATCGCCTTGTCTCCAAGTGCAAAAAGAATGGGTGTCGTGAAATCATTGAATTCGTCATCAGTATCCGGCAAACGCGTGATGAAGTACGTCCAACCATCTTCTAGCTCGACACGTGGCACCTCATGTGGATCAAGTGCGTCAGACAATATGTCCTGATCGACCCCCAGCGCGATAAGGCGGGCTTTTTCGACATCATTCGGCCGCTCAGAACGTACCCAGCTACCATTCTGAAACTGATCAGTCGTTTCGATATGGAGGTTGTCCGTATTGGAGTGGAGATATTGGAGCATATAGTGTTATGGTAACAGCAAATAACACGCGGGGCTACTGCACTTCAGCTGCTAGCGTATCGGCTACCTCTTTTGTACCAAGGATTTGTTCAACTTGTTCACGAGTGATTTCTACCACACCGCCAGCGCTAGTTTCACCGGAGAGTACCTTCTTTGCAACAGTATTTTCTACAGCCCGTTGGACAATACGGCGCATCGGGCGAGCGCCAAGCTGTGGATCATACCCACGCTCCACGAGCAGTAATTTTGCATCATCCGCCACCTGCACGGTAACTTTTTGCACTGCGAGGGTCTTATTGACGCCAGCAATAATAAGATCGACAACCTTCAATAGGTCTTCCTTGCTTAGTGGCGTAAAGGTAACAATCTCATCGAAGCGATTAAGAAACTCCGGCTTGAACTGCCCCGAATGGATTAGCTCATCGATAAGTTGATTCTCGAACTTGTGAATATCATATCCACGGTCGATGTATTCGCGAATCCTGTCAGCCCCGGCATTACTCGTCGCGACGATGATGGCGTCGCGGAAAGATATCTCACGGTTCTTGATGTCACGAAGAATTCCCTCATCAAGCAGCTGCAATAGAGTAGTGAGGACATTCGGATGTGCCTTCTCTATTTCATCAAGAAGTACAACGCTAAATGGCTGCTTCATGACCTGTGCCGTCAGACTCATCGGGTCGTCAGCGCCATCGGCAATCAGTCTCCGTACGTCCTCATTACGCACATACTCATTGAGATCGAGACGGATAATTTTGTCTTCCCCACCAAAATACACATCTGCCAACGCCTTCGCGAGCTCAGTCTTGCCTACTCCAGTTGGACCTAGGAAAAGAAAGGTACCAATAGGCCGGTTTTCATTGCGTACACCGGCGCGAGCACGACGCAGTGCATCAGATACGGCCTGAACCGCCTTGATCTGATTAATCATGCGCTTGTGGATCAACTCTTCTAGATTGAGTAGTTTCTCACGCTCCTCGTCATCACTCGCCACGCCGACTTTTACATCAAGCGTCTTTTCGATGGCCTGCTGTACAGAATTTATCGTCACTAGTCCATTCTCATTGTAGCCTGCTGCGGCTTCAAGTAGCTTAACTGCGCGCCCCGGCATGACAAGATCGTATATATAGCGCTGACTGAGGCGATATGCTTCACGAAGCGATTGGTAGGTGTACGTCACCTGGCGTTTAAATTCAGTGACAATAAGCTGATCCTGCAAGACACGAATCGTTTCCAGCTCACTCGCCGGAGCCACAGTTACCCGATTGAGGTTATTGGCAAGGGCAGGATTGCGCTGAGCAATCTTGAGGAAGCGTTGCTCATCCATTGTGAGGATCATGCGCAAATTTCCAGCGTCAAGAATTGGTAATAGTACGTTCGTCAGATCGACCGAGCCGATACCCTCTTCAAAGAATAGCTCAGCATTATCGAGACAAATGATGACATTTTTCGCCGCGTGCGCTTCGCCCAGCACATCCATTACCAAACCTTCCAATTCTCCGCGACCACCAGCCGATGCGAGCAATGATGCAGCATCAAGCATGAATACCTGACGAAATTTCAGTGATGACGGAAGACTCGACGAAGCATCAAGAAGACGCTCAGCAAAAGCATGTACGACGGTCGTCTTGCCGGCACCAGTCGCACCGATAAGCGCTACATTCTGTCGTCCGCCTTGGCCGAATGTCTCGATCAGTTGCTTCAATGCTTCTTGATGGGACTCTAGATTGACCGTCAGTAGTCCACCGTCGGCTATCTGTTCACTGATATTCTGCCCGAAGCGAGTGAGCAATGGAATATAGCCAAATGACCAGTCACGTGCCACACCACCAGTTCGACGTGGTTTTTCATGTGCCTTAATTAGATCTTCTAGATGCAGCTGCCATCGGATTCCATCGATAATGTCGTCATAGGAAAGATGGAGTTGTGCTAATAATTCTTCATGATGTGAAAACTGCTTCACAATCGCCGCCACCAAGATACCACCGGTTACCGTTTGATTATCGATTTTTCCGCGTATCGCCAATGCATCTTGCCAGACCCCCTCAAGTGTTACCCCTTCACTCGTAGCAATATCTTGGAGTAGTTGGGAAGTAATGCCAAATCGAGCACTGAAGAACTGGCCACTGCGCACCCTGCCAACCGCTGTTGCCACGTCGCTTAATGACGGACGGACCGTAAGCTGGCCCAATACATCACCGCCCAGTATGTCGGCTATGGTCGCCTGTTTTTTATTGGCCGCTAGCTCCCTAAGCTCACCATTCCACCATTCCACCATCATAGCTGGTATAAGTGCCACAGAGATAAGTAGCCATCCGAGCGCATCCTGAATGAATAGCAGCCCAACACCCCCGATTGCACATAAGACGGTCGTTACTGTCAACAACCGCAGCGGCATACCTCGTAAAGATGAGCCCAAGTGCGCCTTGGCGGTACGTAATCCTTGCAGTTCAGCCTTTACATCTACATCCATTATGGCACCCATCCCAAAATGGCCACTATAATTCCTACTAATGGTAGCAACGGTAGAAAGCCCCAAATAGCGAGTATGAAGCCCCCAATAAGCGCCGTAATCACTAACCATACCGAGCCGACAACAATCAACACCAAACGAACGAAGCCCCCAATAAGGCGTGAGATCAACTGGTCGAAGAACGCCCGAAGCTGTATATCCAGTGACCCACGGATTTTACCTGCCGATATCTGTCGGAACGGCGCAAACAACGTCTTCAGCAAAAGATCGATAGAGAAATAGTCCAGCGTCGCAATCAGCCGCTCACCGATGAGCCGAGCCCGTTGACGCCATCCATCCCCATACCACCAAGAAAGAAAAGCCCACATTAGCATATCCATATTGTACCGTATAAGGGTATATTTGGGATATAATAATAGATATGCCTCGTGCCTTCGTTACCATTCTCGGAAAAGCCGTTCGTACTGTCACTCGTCTACGCGGCGGCGGCTCTGCCCTTCCGGGACTTATCGTGGAGCGGATTGATCCACAATTCATTGAAGCTACGCTTGCACAACTAGCTCAGGGTGTAGTAGTAGTTAGCGGTACCAATGGCAAGACGACCACGACAAAAATGGTCGTAGAGCTACTTGAAAGCCAAGGCCTTAAGATCTTCACCAACCGCACGGGGAGCAACTTCACTCGTGGCGTCGCTGCAGCGCTTCTTGGTGATATTGACGTAAAAGGCAATCTCAATGCTGATATCGCCGTACTCGAGCTCGATGAAGCGCACGCCGTGCATTTCGTCCGCGTTGTCAAACCACGCTACAGTCTACTCCTCAACGTCATGCGCGATCAGCTCGACCGCTTCGGCGAAATTGATGCCACCGCTCGTTTACTACAACAGATTGCTGAAGCAACCAGTGAGAAAGTTATACTCAATCGTGAAGACCCACGCCTGCTCGCTATCGGTAAGAAACTGCCAAGTGAGAAAGTAGCGTACTTTGGCCTCGATATAGCACTTAAAGATACCTTTCCTACCGATGATGATATGCGAACAGGGAAGACTGTCGTGGCAAAAGACATACCGCATGCACTCAGCGTACTGGAATCGATCGATGGTCAGACCGCTGATTTCAGACTCGGACGCAAGAAATTCACAGCCAACTTGAAACTTGATGGTATTTATAATATTTTTAATGCTGCTGCTGCTCTCGCCCTCGTAACGGCAATTGTCGACGACAAACTCAAGGTGGATTCTCTGAAGAAGAAACTTGAATCCATCACGCCAGCATTTGGACGCGGTGAAACGCTAGATGTAGCGGGTCAGCCGCTAGAGCTAGTGTTAGTGAAAAATCCAAGCGGCTTCCGCCTCGGACTCAAATCATTCTCGCCCGACGGCTACGCTACAATGATCGCTATCAATGATAATTATGCTGATGGCCGTGACATGAGCTGGCTTTGGGATGTTGATTTCGACAGCCTGCAGCCGGTCGGTGTCGCAATGGTCTCTGGTATCCGAGCCTACGACATGGCCTTGCGCCTGCAATATGACGAAGTGGCAGTTGCTAAAGTTGAGCCAACCCTTCCGACCGCTCTTCATGAGTTCATCAGCGATTATGCCACTAGACCAAAACGCATCTACTGCAGCTATACCGCCATGCTCGCTTTGCGCCGTGAACTAAGCAAAATCACGAAAGTAGAGGTCGTCTCGTGAGCAAGCAAATCACCGTTGTTCAACTCTATCCACGCGATATGAACATTTATGGCGACTGGGGAAATGTTCTGACGATTCTGCGCCGACTTGAATGGCATGGATATATACCAAAGCTTATCGAGTACAATGAAGGTGATACGTTACCAGATGACATCGATATTATTATTGGTGGTGGTGGCCAGGATTCCGGCCAGACCGTCGTCCAAGATGACCTACTCAAAATCGGCGATAAACTCAAGCAGCTCGCAGAAGAAGGTACTCCCATGCTCGTCATCTGCGGCCTTTACCAGTTGTTTGGTAAATTCTTTAAAACCTACGACGGTATCAATATCAAAGGCATCGGGCTTTTTGATATCAAAACCCAAGGTGGTACAGAACGTCTAATTGGTAATATCACCACTGAGAGTGATGAATTCGGCACAATCATTGGCTACGAAAACCATAGTGGCAAAACTACACTCGGCGCGCGTGTTGTTCCACTTGGCGCAGTCATCAAGGGTGCCGGGAACAACGGCCAGGATGCCACCGAAGGCGCCCGTTATCGAAACGTTATCGGTAGCTATCTGCACGGCTCACTACTACCTAAAAATCCTATTTTAGCTGATTTTCTCATCGAAAAAGCCGTCATCAAGAAGTATGGAGAATTCCATCCAACCGTTGTCGACGATCGCTTTGCAGACGATGCCCGCGCTATCGCACTGAAGCGACCGCGATAAGAGTCTTAAGCTGACTGTAGTCGAACGAGCTCAGCTTTTACCTGCTCGCCGTGACCGACTGGTGTCACGCGGCCGTAGACTTTGCGAACCTGTCCTTCAGGATCGATAAGAAACGTCTTTCGCAAGATTCCTTCTTGGCCGAACATCTTTTTACCCCATGCGCCGTACAGTTCAATCACCTTGCCTTCAGGATCACTCAGCAGCATAAAATTGAGAGAATATTTCGCTTTAAATTTCTCATGACTGTTCGGTTCATCCTTGCTAATGCCGATAATCTCGGCGCCAAGCTCAGCCAGCTCATCACGAGCATCACGCAACGAACAGGCCTCAGCAGTACAACCCGGCGTATCATCCTTCGGATAAAAATAGAGTACGACCCATTTACCTTTATAGTCAGCGATAGAGTGTTGCACTCCGTCGATACCGGTGAGTGAAAAATCTGGTGCGTGATAGGGAATGTCTTGTTTCATGTATCCATTGTAGCAGTTCGGAGTACTGCTCAGTCTAACGTGTATAATGGAAGTAATGCCTAAAAAAAAGAAGTCGATGCGCGTGGAAGCGTTCGACCTAATGCGAGGATATTTCCTTGTTTCCATTATCCTCAATCACCTGCACCTATTTCCAAACGGACTCGGGTGGCTTACGATGCGCGGTGAACTTTTCGTCTCAGCCGCCGAAGGCTTCTTCCTCATATCTGGAATCGTGCTCGGTATCGTCCGCGGTGCCAAGCTTATCGACAAGCCGTTCCGTCTCGGCGCCTCGTTGCTCTTGAAGCGCTCGTTGCAGTTGTATATCACTTATGTCATCCTGACCGTTGGCTTCACTCTGCTCGGCTGGCTCTTCTTCATGAATAACCCTGGACTCAAAGAAGGAATTGCCTCATCTACCACATCATTCTTCACAATGGTCTGGCAAACTATGAGCTTCCAGTACCTCTATGGCTGGGCTGATTACCTGCGCCTCTATTGTCTCTTCTTATTGGTCAGTCCGGTCATCCTCTGGCTGTTACGCGCCGGCAAGTGGTGGATCGTACTTGGTCTCAGCTTAGCGGTATGGTTCGCTACACCTGCGCCTTTATGGCCAGAAAGTATCTTCATTCAGCCGTACAAATGGCAATTACTCTTTTTTACCGGCATGACACTTGGCTTCCACTGGCCACAAATCACTGAATGGTGGCAAAGAATTCCGCTCAGATGGCGACGTATTAGTACGGCGTCGGTGGTTTCCATCGCTATTCTGACGCTCGCTTTCAACGTCTTCCTTGCATTTGGCGGCAAGTATAGCGACGCGATCTATAACTTCGCTGCGCCACTGCGCGACTTGCTGCACACCAAGTACTTTGACAAGGAGAACCTGCCATTTGCGCGCGTCATACTGTTGGTTGTATGGTTCTGCGCAGCATTCTGGTTCTTTAATCGCTTCATTGACACTATTAAGCGATATCTTGGCTGGATATTACTACCGTTCGGCACCAACTCGCTCTACGTCTATACCATACATGCTTTCTTTATCTTCTTCGTTCATTTGTTCGTTCACTCTGACAGCATGAATGTCTGGATAAATATGTCAGTCACACTTGGTGTTATCGCCTTAATCTGGATAATGGTGCGTAAAGAATTCTTGTTTAAAGTGATTCCACGCTAACGAACCTGATATTGTACCGCTTGATAGCGTTTGACGCCGTCTTTGATACCAGACACATCAAAGCTCTGCAGCTTCTTCCATGAAGCGACCGGCGACGTGATAGTATCAGTCGTTTGATTCACAACCCAAATGGTATCTTTACCACGAGCGAAACTTTCGAGATCGCTAATCTTATGCACATTTGCCTCTTGTAGCATCGCAAGTGAGCCGAACTTACCCTGAGCACTTTCAGCCGTGTAATAAACAGGGTGTGCGCTGGTTTCATACGGGCTGAGCTCAAAATATATCCATGGAGATAGCGAGATAATCGGCTCATACGCATCACTCCGTTCACGAATACCAACGGCAAGTTGCTTGGTATTTATCTCCTGGTTGGTCGACTTGTTGAAATTGCCAATAGTCTGTGTATAGGCGATTCCGCATAGGAATACCCCGACGATTAGTAGCGGGGCGCCTCGACGTACAAAAACTGATTTTACGACTGGTAGACCATAGCGCATCACTAGACCCAGCAGCAGCGACATCGCTACTATGGCCGATAGAATATAACGCTCGATGTACGATGATCGTGCCGGTGGCAATGACATCACAATCAGCAGAACAAGCGGCACGAGAATCGAGCAAAGTACGAGCGAATAGCCGACATTTGACTTCAGCTGTTTGTGTGTCTTATAGAGAAGTACGCCAAGTAGCATCACCGTTCCATAAAACAATACCGCGAACCAACCCTGGGTATGGTCGTGCTGACGAAAGAGTAGGAACGTCGTCAGAAAATTCGTCACACTGTCGGCCGTCACCGGACCAATCCAGAAGCCATAGACCTGTACCGTAGTCAGCTGGTCGACTGCTATTTTAATCCATGGTAAAAATAGTGCTATTGCTCCCATATGAACAAGTAGCCATTCACGTGAGAAGAAAGTCTTCAGGCGGCGACTTTTTTTCTCATCATGGCGCACTACAATCAGACGCCATACCCAGTGAGCCAGCCAAGCGAGTGCTGTAAAGTAGTGCGTCCACATACCCGCAGCAAGCAATACTGCATAAATCACCCAGTAGCGTGTCTTTTTCGATTCCATCGCCCTGATAAGTACATAAGTTGCTCCGAAAACAATCGCCGTGACCATAGTGTACATACGCGCTTCTTGCCCATAGCGAATCAACATCGGGGATAACGCTAAGAGAAATACTACCCAATTGGCCGCTTTGGTATCAAAAAGTTTGCGAATAAGGAAGTAGACGAGCACTATTGTGACGACGCCAAAAGTGAGACTCAGCGATCGATAGGCAACATCACTCGTACCGAACAGTGATGTCCAAAACTTCAAAACCCAGTAATATAATGGCGGGTGGACATCAAGGGCCGTGAAATGTGCGATCTGTCCGAAGTCGTAGCGGGTGAGATATAGACTAAACCCTTCATCGAACCAAATTGACCAACGATTAATCTGGAATAATGTGAAGATTACATATAATGCGACCGATAATAGCAGAATGACCTTGCCTGTGTGAGGCCAGATAGTAGGAAAGTGTGTGATTTTTTTCATCATATTTCTTCTTCATCATACATGTTTTCCCTCTGGAAATAAATGTAGAAATAGCGTATAATTGCTGAAGTTAACACCGTACGGATGTTGATTTCCAAGATTTCGGGGTGTGGCGCAGTTGGCTAGCGCGCGCGGTTTGGGACCGTGAGGTCGAAGGTTCGAGTCCTTTCACCCCGACCAAGAAAAATAGAGTGTCTTCGGACAGTCTATTTTTCTTTTATCACGCAAGGTCTTGCATTTATATTTGTTATCATAAACTTAATGGCAAATCATAAACCTAAACCTATCCCACCATACCGTATCATCCTCACCAATACTTTTGGTATCCTCGGCTACGTCTCCTGCCTCATGCAGTGGTTCTGGCTGATGATCGTATTCCTACCCGCTATTATCGCTTCCGGCTTGCTTGAATTTTTATTGCCGCAAGAATCAACTAATCAAGCTCCCTCATTTACATTCCATCCGTCACCATTCGTCATCACCATCGTGCTGATCATCACCGCATTTATTATCGCACTCGGTTTCGTGGCGATTCTTCGTTTGCCAGGTGAGATAGGAAGAGCGGGTAAACACATTACTCACTCCCCTGCCACGGCAGCATTTCCTATTCTCACCCATCACAAAAAAGTATCAACAAAAAAGAAGCTTGAAATCACCTATCGTATCACGCTGATGATCAAGCTCCTTTTAATACTTGTACCGTTCGTCGGATTACTTTTCTCGTACTTCGTCAGTGTGGATATTCCGCACGAGCTCGTCCTTATTATTGGTGGCCTTTGCGCTCTCATGTCACTTCTGTGGTTCAGCGTCCAGAGTGGCGTTGCTTACCTATGGCGAGCTCCGAGTGACAAACTTATTTAGCAAATTCGATTGCACGTGTTTCGCGGATAACGTTCACCTTGATTGTACCCGGATACTGCATGGTGCTCTCAATCTTATTTGCAATGTCACGAGCGAGTTTAATAGCAGATAGGTCATCGATTGATTTATTATTCACCATGACACGGACTTCGCGACCAGCACTGATGGCGTACGATTTGTCGATACCCTTAAAACTATTGGCAATGTTTTCAAGATCGCGCATACGTTCCGAGAAATTCTCAGCTGAGATATTACGGGCACCTGGACGAGCCGCAGACAATGCATCACAGACACGAACGACAAGCGCTTCCGGTGTGGTCGCTTCGATATCGTCATGGTGTGCTTCAATGGCGTGTACAATGTCTTCACTCATACCGGCTTTACGTGCCATTTCAGCACCAATGTGATGATGCCTGCCTTCGATCTTGTGCGTAACTGCCTTGCCGATATCATGGAGTAGTGTAGCGGTTTTCGCCACGCGGACATTAGCACCAATTTCCTCAGCGATCAGACCGGCCATGTGTGCCATTTCGGTACTGTGCATCAAAACGTTCTGACCATATGATGTACGAAACTTCAGCTCACCTAAAAGCTTGAGGATATCTTTCGGGATACCAACGACACCAACTTCACGAGCGGCGTCTTCACCAGCATGCACGACTTCTTTCTCGATCTGTTTCTCGGCCTTGGCGACTACTTCTTCGATGCGGCCTGGATGTATACGACCATCCTTCATCAGCATCTCGAGACTAATACGTGCCACCTGACGACGAATTGGATCAAAACTTGAAAGGATAATCATGCCTGGTGTATCGTCGACGAGAATGTCGACACCAGTAGCACGCTGCAGTGCCTGAATGTTACGGCCTTCCTTACCAATAATACGACCCTTCATCTCATCATCGGTCAGCTTCACGGCCGTGATAGTGCGTTCGGCAGTGACTTCAGAGCTCATGCGTTCCATAGC
>JBPPME010000107.1:0-4564 GCA_051305895.1 Saccharimonadales bacterium (SeqCode) | reverse complement strand
GCAGTAAAGGCTACTTATTCCCAGGGTTCACTATGATTATATGGGATGTATTTTAAAAAGCCTCTAGGCTATAGGGTCTTTTTTGTTTTTTCTGTATTCTTCTTCTCTTTGTATGCTTTGGTAACTGGATCGAGGCCTTTGGCGATGCGCTCTTTGTTACTTCTAATCTGTTTTTCGTCGCGGAAGCTAAATTTGATCGGTGTGCCACTAAAGTCGAATTTCTCACGAATCAGGCGTTCAAGGTGACGCTTATAGCTCCAGTGGACGAACTTGAGATTTGAGCCGTAAATAACAAACCATGGCGGACTTTGATCGGTCTGGACGATGTAGCGAAACTTTGGATGAGAGTTTTTGAGCCCAGATGGCGGGTGTTTTTGGACGGCTTCTTGTAGGAGGTCATTGAGGGCGCGGGTCTTAACTTCTTGTTTGCGACGAATGTTGATCTCAGTAACGAGATCAAAGAGCTTTGAGACGTTCTGACCAGTAACTGAAGAAGTGAAAATTAGTGGTGCCCAAGGAGTAAATTTAAAATCATAGGCAATTTTGGACGCCAGATGATCGCGGGTCTTCTCATCTTTTTCTTCAAGACTATCCCACTTACTGACGACGATAACCAGGCCCTTACCTGCCTCGGCGATGATGCCCGCGAGACGCTGGTCGAGCTGAGTGTTGAGCTCATTGACATCCATGAGGAGTAGACAGACGTCGGATTCCTCGATGGCTTTCAAAGTGCGCAGTACAGAGAATTTCTCGATACCGACTTCTTGTTTGCCCTGGCGACGAACACCGGCGGTGTCGAGGAGTTCGACAACGCGACCGTGGTAGCGAACTGGCACGCGGTTGACGTCGCGGGTTGTGCCAGCAATGTTGGCTACGAGCGCCTGTTGCTTGCCGGCTAGGGTATTGAAGAGATTGCTCTTGCCGACGTTCGGACGGCCGATCAGTGCGACACGGAGAACGTCGCTTTCTTCACGTTCACTGCGCTCTGGGATAATATCGACGATAGCATCGAGTGCATCGGCTATACCACTGTTGTGCTCGGCGCTGGTACGAATAATGGTTTTGATACCAAGACGACGAAATTCGTCATCTGCAAGGCTTTCTGCGAGGTCGGCTTTATTGGTAATGAGCAGGACTGGCTTTTTGCTTTTGAGCGCCTTTTTTGCTATGTAGCGGTCGTCATCGCTAGCATACTGAGTGCTATCGACGACAACTAAGATAACATCAGCGGCGTCAGCGGCTTCGATAATTTGCTCTTGGATGGTGGCTTCGAATTCGTCGTTTGGGTCTTTGAGACCAGCGGTGTCAACGAGCCAGAATTGGTGGTCATGGTAGTTTACCTTGCCGAGGACATTGTCACGTGTCGTACCGGCTTCACGGGCTACAATAGCCTGTTGCGCTCGTACCATACGATTAAAGAGCGAGCTCTTGCCGACGTTCGCTTGACCAATGATTGCAACTGTAGGTAATTTAGAAGCCATAGTTTTGGCTAATTATAACAGAGGTAGAAAGATTTTGCGAGCATGAACAAGATAAAGTTGGTATATCATCTAGCGCATATCGACGAGTTTGCACTTACCTGGCTTTATATCATCCAGCGAATAATTGCCGAAATGAGTGCGATGCAGCTTGATGATTGTATAACCCAATGCAGAAAACGTACGGCGGATCTGACGATTACGTCCTTCGTGCATGATGATCCTCCAGTGTAGACGATCTGAATCTGATAATCGCTCAAGCATCAATTTACTGACCCCATCCTCCAACTGTACGCCGTAGTCATTAATCATTTGCTGATGCATAGGTTCGAGGTCTCTATCGAGTAAGATGTTATAGACTTTCATCTTGTGATAACTCGGATGAGTCATACGAAGAGTGAAATCGCCATCGTTACTCAGAAGAATGAGTCCACTACTGTCTTTATCTAGGCGACCAACGGGTTTGAGATGATGATATTCTTTCGGTAGTAGGCTGTATAGTGTTTGATTGTTGCCTTGTTGTCTTCGGGAGCTTACGTATCCGACCGGTTTATTGAGGAGAAGATATTGAAATTCCGGCTTTTCATCGAGTGGCTTACCGTTAACCTCAATCTGATCGCTTGTACGAAAGTGTTCGCCCAGCACCGCTACGTGGCTATTTACTTTTACCCTGCCCTGTTCGATAAATATGTCTGCCTCGCGGCGTGAGATGCCGAGCACTAGTGCTAGGTGCTTATTGAGGCGAAAGTCTTCTTCAGGTGTTTTCATGTATCTATAAAAGTATACCACCGCTCCCTTATAAGAGTGAGCGGTGGTAAAGTGTCTGAATGTTCATATTGTAGGTGGTGGAGCTGGTGGGACTTGTATATCATTACTACTACCAAGCGGTGGTGGTGGAGGTGTCGGTAATGATACGCTTGGTGGAACTGACAGAACTGATGGTTGTGGATCTGTGCCTATATTTAATTCTTGGCTGATCTTGGCAGCGAGTGCTTCCGTCTCGCCTGTGTTATCTAGAGATGAAAGTGGTTCGATGACTCTAGAACTCGATCCAGTCGATACAGCGGCACTAACTGGCTGTTCTACGACAGGTTGTGGCGCGACTGGTGTTACGGGAGGGGGGATCCTCGAACTGTCTATAGGTGTAGGGTTTGGCGGTACTGTTGGCGTTGTAGGAGCCGCAAAAGTAGCTGGCTGCGGGAGTACTGTTGGCGTAGGCGTAACTGGTACGGAAGGAAGTGGTTCGGGCATTGGCCGTGGCGGTAGTGAAATTGACGAGACGGGACGGGTTACTACTGGAGCGATTGGCGTTGGTGTAGCTGGTGTGGAAACTGGCATTGCTGTAGTGATGACAGGCATTTCGGCTGCTGCTAGAACAGAAGCTGGTTCAGTCTCAGCAGTGTCACGGAGAACCTCATGGACAGCACGGACGACATCTTCGATACCGACCTGTGATTTCACAAGATATTTGTCAGCACCGAGCTGTTCGCCGCGTGAACGTTGGTCTTCACTGGAGAGTGCGGTCATGATGATGACCCTGATATCTTTTGTCTCAGTGGTTGAACGCAGGATATCGAGCATATCGAATCCACTAATCTTTGGCATCATAACGTCGCTGATGATGAGTACCGGACGTTCCTTGATTGCCATCGCAAGTGCCTGTTCGCCATCTCCGGCCGATACGATATCGTACCCTTCTTCGATCAAACGTACGGCATAGATTTCACGTAAACTTTTATCATCCTCAACCAGCAGTATCTTATTCATGTTATTTCCTACTATAGCATAAGCATTTCACAAAATACCAGATATTTCTTATCGAGTAGGCGTACTGTCGTCCCTAGTGGGAATTTGCACACTAGGTGTACGTCCTGCGGCCACGAAGGCAGTGGGATTTTGCTCGATGGTCGCCAGGGTTGGCGCTGGGGTTGCTGAGGGTTGTTGTATAGGGGGCAGCGGTGTAATCGGGAGCGCAATCGGTGTGGGTGGAGGTAGCGAAGGATGAATCGGAGTCGGTGCAGGAATGGATGCGGAAATTGGTGCGGGTGCAGGTGCCATGATGTTTGGAGCATCGATGGACTGATTGGTCTTTGTAAGATGGGTAGCTTTCTCCTCTTCTTGGAGGCGTTCTGCTTCCTCGTGGGTGATGCGAGGAATCTCGACGAAGAACGTACTTCCCTTTTGGAGTTGGCTCTCTACCCAGATACGTCCACCCATTATCTCGGTGAGGCGACGACTGAGATAGAGTCCAAGACCTGTACCGCCGATTTCACGGGTTTGTGAATTGTCGACACGATAAAATTTTTGGAATAGATGGCCGATATCTTCAGCTGGAATACCAATGCCGCTATCGCTGACGGAGATACGGATATCGGTATTGTTACCTGTCACATCAACCGTCACGTCACCATGAGGTGTGTATTTGATGGCATTTTCAATGAGGTTAGCGACCACTTCTCGTAAATGATCCTTGTCGACATGAGCATAAAAGACTGGAGAGACGACTTTCTCAGCTTGTTCGCGGTCCGCCAATGGACTTGGTTTGTATGTGAACACGAGCCCTTTTAGAAGTGCCTTTGGGCGCAATCCTTCGGCGATGTCACCAACGTACTCGGTAAGTTCGATAACACGCGGGGAGTTCTGTAAACGACCATCGTCAGCTTTGCTGACATCGAGTAGGTCTTGAAGGAGACGACCTAGATGTTGGGCACCTTCATGAGCCTTGTCGATGTATTCACGTGCCTTTGGATCAAGATTAATAGTTTTCAAGTTTAGCACTAATCCAAGATAACCTTCGATACTTGCGACTGGAGTGCGCATTTCGTGGCTGGCGGTTGAGATAAACTCGGCTTGTCCACGCTCTTCTTTTTTCGACTCAGTGATATCGCGTACGACAACGAGTGCTGCGCCTTTTGCCTGAGGCGATGCGGTGACTGATAGTAGACGGCGTTTTCCAGACTCAGTGAGGATGGTGTAATTTTCGCTGTGGACGTCAGCACCGGTAGCTATTGCCTGACGAACCGGATCGTTGCTGTCATCAATGGGTGTGTTCGTTGCATCTTCTAGTTGCAAAATTGAACGGTAGT
>JBPPME010000093.1:0-3409 GCA_051305895.1 Saccharimonadales bacterium (SeqCode) | reverse complement strand
TGCACGAGTCAGTCGTTTTGATCGTAAACACTATTTTTACCCTGATTTGCCAAAAGGATACCAGATCTCACAAATGTATCAGCCGATTATCCTAGAAGGTTATGTCGACGTACCACTTGAAGACGGATCGTTTATTCGTGTACGTATCCACCATGCACACATGGAAGAGGACGCTGGTAAGTTGAGTCACTATAGTGACTATAGCCTTGTCGACCTCAATCGTGCTGGCACGCCACTTATCGAAATTGTTTCTGAGCCGGATATCCATTCCGCCGAAGCCGCACGCGCTTTTGCAACTGAATTATACCGTCTTATGACCTATGCTGGTGTGACGCATGGTAATCTGTATCACGGTAATATGCGCTTTGATGTTAATATTTCTATCGCCAAAAAAGGCGCAACCGAGCTCGGTAAGCGTGCTGAGATTAAGAATCTCAATTCGTTTCGTAGTGTCGAAAAAGCTGCCGAGTACGAATTTAACCGTCAGGTAGAGCTGCTTGAACGCGGTGAAGTTGTCGTACAGGAAACCCGGGGTTGGAATGATGACAAACAAATCACTACCAGCCAACGCAGCAAAGAAGACGCGCAGGATTACCGCTATATGCCTGATCCGGATATCCCACCGATCGTGCTGACAGACGAAGAGATCGTCCGTGTGCAAGCAGCAGTACCGAAACTACCGCAGGAATACCGCACGCAATTTGCTGCACTCGGCGTCGACGGGTCAGTCGTCAATACGCTACTTGCTCGAAAAGCCTATGCCGAGATCACCTTACAGGTACTGACAAAAGACATGAAGGCCGCCAAGCGTGTCGCTAACTGGATCGCGAGTAACTTGACTATCGATGAAGTTGAAACTGATGTGCAACATGTAGCAAGCGTTGATGATTTGCTCGCACTTACTGAGATGGCCGAAAAGGCCGAGCTTTCATCAAATAGTGCCAGTGAACTATTCAACGATCTTATGAATGGCGCCAGTAATCCGCGTAAGCTGGCTGAAGCAAAAGACCTACTTCAAGTAAGCGATGAAGGTGCTATTGCAGTAGTTGTCGACGAAGTACTCGCCGATCCGTCTTCGCAAAAAGCTCTCGAGGATATCAAGGCGGGTAACGACAAGGCCATCGGTTTCCTTGTAGGGCAGATCATGAAAAAATCTCAAGGCAAGGCCAATCCGGCACTTGCTCAAAAGCTAATTCGGGAGCGGCTCTAGGGCATGAAGCCCTATTTCTTGTATATGAAAAATTAAAAGCATCGGAGGGACGATTATGAAATCAGTTACTAAAGCAATTATTGCCGCAGCGGGCTTCGGTACGCGCTTTTTGCCACAAACGAAGGCAATGCCAAAAGAGATGATGCCCCTCATTGATAAGCCGATCATTCAGTACGTGGTCGAGGAACTTGTTGAAGCAGGCATTCGCGATATTATTATTGTCGGTAGCCAAAATAAGCGATCGATTGAAGATCACTTCGATACACCGAATGAAGATTTGCTCGCTAATCTTCGACTCGGTGGCGATAAGAAACAGCATTACAGTGATGAGTTGAACGAACTTTCAAATCTTGCTAACTTTATCTATATCCGCCAGAAGGGCCCCTATGGTAATGCGACACCACTCATGAGTGCAGCGCACCTTATCGGTAATAATGAGCCGTTCATCTATACCTGGGCGGATGATTTTATCGTGGCAAGTCCGAGTCGTTTCAAGCAGATGATCGACGTATACGAAGAACATGATGGTGCTGTACTCTCATGTAAACCAGTACTAGCCGATGCGGAGTATGACCGCTATGGTATTGCTGCCGGCGAAGAGCTTGAGCCTGGTCTAGTGAAGATGTCGCATATCGTTGAAAAACCAGGTAAAGATAGGGCGCCATCGCATCTCGCATCAGTCAGTAGCTACTTACTTAAAGGTGATTTCTTTGCATACCTAGAAGAAGCACAAAGATCATTCGATGGTGAAGGAGAGTTCACCTTCCAGCCGATTATGCAGAAAATGATTGACGAAGGACATGATTATTTCGCTTATGAAATAAAAGATAGTACCTATTATGATACGGGCGATAAGCTTGAATATCTTAAAACAGTTATAGATTTCGGCCTTAAACATGAAGAACTTGGCGAAGAGCTGAAGGCATATATTAAATCGCGACTTAATTAAATACGAATTTGGGCATTATATAAAGCTCGTGGTATCATATAAGTGTATGACAGCACCAGAACTACTTCTCATTATTTTGTCTATATTTCTTGCCATCTTTTTAGTTGTAAGTATCGTACTCGGTATCCTACTCATAAAGGTAACACTTCAAATCAAAAAAATAACTAATACTACTCAAAAAGCAGCGACCAATGTTGAAAACATCGCATCAAACATTGCAGCCGTATCCTCACAGGCATTCATTGGTAAGATTGTGATGGAACAAGTTAAGAAATATACTAGTAGGAAGAGAAAGTAAGGAGAATCACATCATGTTAAAAGGTAAATTCACACTTGGAGCAGTCATCGGTACGGCTGCTGGGCTCGTAGCAGGATTCCTCACTGCGCCAAAGAGTGGTAAGGAGACTCGCGCTGATCTGAAAGAAAAAGCTGATGAGTTGAAACAAGAGGCATTGACGAAAAAAGATGAAGTCGTCATGGATGCAAAAAAAGTTGCTAAAGATGCTGAAAAAGTAGCATTGGATACCAAAGAGCGCGTTGAAAAGGTCACCAAAGATGCTAAAGAACGTGTCGAAAAAACAGTCGACGGTGCCGTAAAGGGCGCGAAAGCTGGCTACGGCGAACCTGACGATAATAAGAAATCATAATTCCCGTCAGGTATGAAAAAAATCGTTGCCAAATTGCAGGCCATCGCACATCGAGTCTCACATCAAATCTCGACTGATAATGAGCGTGGTGCTCGCAATAATCTCATGGAAGAGTTATTTTATGATTTCAATCGGTCAAAGAAACAAGTCTATTGGGTGAACTTTCAGCGTGGCATTTTTTTCGGTATCGGAAGTGTACTTGGTGGTACGTTTGTGGTTGTTATTGGCGCATCATTACTCGGGTTATTTGTTGATCTACCTGGTGGCATCGGTGCATTTGTCAAGCTCGTTATTGAAGAGATAAATCGCCGCTAGAGTCACACGCTAAGAATTACTTTTTACTACATCCTGAACCTCGAGAGTACGCTATACTAGAAGATAGTTATGGGGGTAACGCTCAAGCCATCTGATTATGTTCATTTGCATAATCACACACATCACAGTGTGCTCGACGGTCTGACTAAGGCTGACGAGTTGGTTGATTTGGTCAAAAAATATGGCATGGACTCGGTGGCGATCACTGATCACGGTACGATGAGTGGTGTTGTGGAGTTTTATAAAGCTGCAAAAGCCGGCGACGTAAAACCAGTTATCGGTATCGAG
>JBPPME010000063.1:0-3182 GCA_051305895.1 Saccharimonadales bacterium (SeqCode) | reverse complement strand
CTAAAAAGATAGTAAGCGAGGAATATATGTTCGAAACCAAACCATATGAAATAAAAATGGACGGAGCTTTGGTGCATTTTGCCGAGGAGCTTAAGAAAGTTCGCGCCGGTCGCGCACATCCCGACATGCTTTCGAGTGTGCAGGTAGAGGTGTATGGTGCTCGTATGCCCCTCAACCAAATAGCAAATGTAACTGTTCCAGAGCCACAGTCTCTATTGATATCGCCATTTGATCCAGGTAATATCACCGCCATCTCTGCGGCTATCAGAAACGAGCAGAGCCTCGGATTCAATCCAAGTGATGACGGACGTGTCGTACGTGTGCCGATTCCAGCACTCACTGAAGAGCGTCGTCGTGAGATGGTGAAGCAACTTGGTGATAAGGCAGAGGAATGTCGTATCACTCTTCGTAATATCCGTCAGGATGCACTGAAGGAAGCTAAGCGCAAGAAGGACACAAAAGAGATTTCTGAAGACGATGAGCGTGCTGCTGGAAAGGTATTTGATAAGTTTATGGCCGATTACCAGATGAAAATCGACGGACTTTCTAAAGATAAAGAGAAAGAACTGCTTACAATCTAATGACTGACATGCCAGTACATGTGGGTTATATCGTCGATGGCAATCGGCGTTGGGCTCGTGAGCACGGACTTCCAGTTTATGAGGGTCACTTGGCAGGCTACAACGCCTTACACGATATTACCAGGGCAACATTTGATGCTGGAGTAAAATTCGTTTCAGTCTTTATCTTCAGTACTGAAAACTGGCAGCGCAGTGAAGGAGAGGTGGACAAGCTAATGGGTTTGGTACTTAAACTCCTGACAAGCGACTTACCAAAATTTGATGAAAACGATATTCGTCTTGTTATTCTCGGATCGCGCCAAAACGTGAGCGGTCGGATATTGAAAGCAATCGAGAATGCTGAAGAGCGTACAAAAGATAATACTAGAGGAACACTCGCTATCTGCTTCAATTATGGCGGTCAACTCGAACTTGTCGATGCGATCAAAAAAATTGTTCATTCAGGAGTGACGCCGGATGAAATTACTGAAGCGACAATCGCTGAGAACATCTACTGGCCAGAGGTTCCGCCGTGCGATCTCATCGTCCGGACTAGTGGTGAACAGCGGCTTAGTAACTTCATGCTGTGGCGAGCAGCGTACAGTGAACTTATTTTTGTTGATAAGAACTGGCCGGACATGACGAAAGACGATGTGGCTGATATACTGACTATATATAAAGAACGCGGCAGGCGATTTGGAGGATAGATGCTGATTACGGGAATACTTCTGGGACTTTTTGTACTTGTATTTTTAGTAGTGGTACATGAACTAGGGCATGCGATTGTCGCACGTCGTAACAATGTGGTCGTTGAAGAATTCGGCATCGGTTTTCCGCCGAAAGCGTGGAGTAAGAAGCTCAAAACTGGCGTTCTCTTTACGTTGAATTGGTTACCACTTGGTGGTTTCGTGAAGCTGAAGGGCGAATATGATTCAGCCGAAGGAAAAGGTACCTACGGTGGAGCAAGTTACTGGCAAAAGACAAGGATCTTGCTTGCTGGCGTACTTGTTAACTGGGTGGTCGCCGCTGTATTACTCACTTTTTTAGCGTTATTTGGATTGCCCAAAGTCTTACCAGGTCAATTTTCTATTAATCAAGATACTGAGGTGGTTCAAAAGCCGCTACTCGTCATGCAGGTTGAAGAAGAATCGCCAGCAGTGAAGGGTGGGCTTGAAACAGGAGATGAAATCCTGCGCTTTAATGGTATGCCAGTGCGTACGTCTCAAGAGTTAAGTGACTACGCCAAGGAATATAAAGGGCAGGAAATTGAGCTGATCTACGTCCACGAAGGCCAGGAATATACCTCAAGGACGATCCTGCGCGCTGACAATAAAGACAATAAAGGCTATCTTGGCGTTGCGACGGGCGAACGGGAAGAACTGAAGGCTACTTGGTCAGCACCTCTCGTTGGCATCGGCACAACGGTGCAGTTTACCTGGGCAACCCTAGAAGGTGTCGGGACGATACTTTTCGATACTATCAAAGGAGTAGTGCTATCGTTGAGCTTTAGTGATGAAGTACGTAAAGATGGCAATGAGACATTGTCAGTTGTCGGTGGTAGCGTTGCTGGTCCTGTCGGTATCCTCGGAGTGATTTTCCCTCAAGCTGAACAAGCTGGCTTGAAGCAAATCGTATTCCTCTCGGCAATCATCTCTCTTTCGCTGGCGGTAATGAACGTGCTACCTATCCCAGCACTCGACGGTGGTCGCTGGTTTACGATGACCATTTACAAACTACGCAAGAAAAAATTAACCAAAGAGCGTGAGGAGAAAATTCAGACTGTCGGCTTCTTGGTTCTAATGGGACTGGTAGTTCTGGTGACGCTTGCGGATGTCGGCAAGTTCTAGACTCCCTGACTGGAAGAAGCGAGCAGTACGAGCGACTCGTTCGATACGGGCACTCGTTATTTATCCACTATGGGTGTTTGCTGTCTTTATTTGTGCGATAGCACTGTTTGGTGGCGTGCAATTTGGTACGATGCATGTTCCTGGAATACTTGGACTATTGCAACTTGCAGGCGTACCACTCAGAGCGATTAATCCATCAATATTAACGCTTATTATAACGGTCGTCATATGGACAGTGGTATTGGTAGTCGTTATCTTCGTGCCGCGTCTAGCTGCTCATAAGCGCACGACCAATAGAGAAGAATTAGGTATCAAGCGTCTGCTTACTTGGGGAGACATCGGACTTGGTGTCGTGGCCTTCATACCGTACATCGTAGGAGCGGCCGTGCTACTCTATTTTATGCAGAAGCTCGTCCCGGGATTCGATGTTGGCCAAGTGCAAGAGACGGGATTTGATACAGGTGTGACAAGTCAACTCAATCGAGTTATGGCATTTCTTGCACTGGTCGTCATCGGGCCAGTCATCGAAGAATTATTATTCCGCGGATATCTTTACAGCAAGCTTCGTCGCTACGGCGTGATTGTCGCAACAATTGTTGTAAGTGTGGTATTTGCACTACTGCACGGACAATGGAATATCGCAGTTGATGTGTTTGTCTTGAGTTTTGTGCTCTGTGTTCTTCGAGAACTTACGGGTAATATCTGGGCGGGAATCGTGCTACACATGCTTAAAAATGGGATCGCTTACTATATACTCTTTATCGCTCCACTTCTG
>JBPPME010000034.1:0-13812 GCA_051305895.1 Saccharimonadales bacterium (SeqCode) | reverse complement strand
ACTATATAAAGTTCAACAAGCCGTCGGTCTCCGACGGAAAGGGAACTGATGCGTCTCGATCAACACCTCGCTACTAACCGACCAGAGTATTCCCGTGCGACGTGGCAAAAATATATCAAAATGGGCGTCGTCAGCGTCAATGGAAAGTTTGACATCCCGACTAAGATTGACGTAAATGAGGACGACCAGATCATCGTCAGTATACCTAAGGTACTCGATTTTTCCGCCGAAACTCTGCCGATCATTTATGAAGATGAAGACGTACTTGTGGTAAACAAACCAATAGGTGTTTTGTCACATGCCAAGAGTACTATAAATGAAGAATTTACCGTCGCTGACTTTATCAAACCAAAGACCAGTTATCAGACTGAGACGAGCCGCCCAGGTATTATCCATCGGCTTGATCGTGACACAAGCGGTGTTCTCTTGACAGTAAAAAATAAGAAGGCCGCGAAAATAATCCAAAGACAGTTTGAACATCGTACTGTACAGAAGACCTACAGTGCTATCGTCAACGGCCTACCGAAAGAGTCCGAAGCATTAATTGACCTGCCGATCGGTCGTAATCCATCTGCGCCAAGTACTTTTCGTGTCGACCCAAGTGGTAAATCTGCCCAGACAACATATCAGGTTATCAAAAGCAATGGTGCGCTTTCGCTTGTCGAGTTACTGCCAAAGACTGGTCGAACCCACCAATTACGTGTCCACATGCAGTATATTGGTACGCCGATTCAAGGTGACCGTATATACGGCAGGGAATCCGACCGCCTTTATCTGCATGCTCACAAACTTTCATTGACTCTTCCAGATGGCATCCATCACACCTTTGAAGCGCCGATTCCTGCTGAATTCGAGGCAATGATCAAAAATGACTAGCATCTTCGTCCACTCCCAACTCCAAGGAACGATAGACGGTCTAAAGGACTACCTACCACATGCCTTGATTATGAGTGGCAGGAAGGGTGTGGGTCTCAATGCACTTGCTGAGCATATCGCTAGTCAGCGCATAGCTCATCATAGTAGTCTTCGACCAGAGATGCTCACAAAAACTAGTGCCATCCCACAAATTAGCGTAGACAGGATACGTGAGCTCTACGAAGACACTCGTACGAAGCATGAAACTGGCCGTATCATTATCATCGAGCGCGCTGACGCGATGACCAAAGCTGCTCAAAATGCATTCTTGAAGCTACTCGAGGAACCAAATAGTTCAACCTGGTTTATATTGACTACCACGAGACCCGATCAACTGCTGCCTACCATCCACTCACGAGCCCAACATCTTCACGTTCCGCCTATTTCTAACGGTCAGACGCTGGCACTCATGGATCAGCTCGCTGTGCCAGAGACTAAGAAACAACAACTCCTTTTTATTGCTCAAGGCCTTCCTGCGGAGCTGGTGAAACTTACTCGCGACGACCTATACTTCGATTTAGCCGTGGCACGCATGCAGCTTGTCAAAGGCTTGCTTGCACCCACATCCTATGAACGTCTGGCAGTCGTTTTGAGTCTCAAATTAGATCGAGGGCAGACATTACAGCTCATTGAAGCGACTATTAATGTGCTTCTAGCAAAGTTGGATAAAGCTACAATTGCGAAGCTTTCACTATTTGAAGATGCATACCGACGCATCGAGGCCGGTGGTAACATCAAGCTCCAGCTTGCCAAAGCTGTACTGTAAATTGGCCGATTCGTGGTATAATTAAGCTTAACTATGCTTGGAATACTATTTCTTGTGGCATTCGCATTTTTTGCAATCACCCAGCGTGAAAGTGTTGGAGAAGTTGTTGCCGACCTCCCGGGAAAGTTATCAGATAAGCTTGATCGCCTCTGGGAAATCGCTCAGGATGCCCTCAAAGATAAAAAATATCTTCGCGCCGAAAAAGCGCTGCTGACTATCCTTCGTGTCGATGAGCGTAATACCACTGCATATAACCGTCTAGGTATCCTATACGCCAAGCAGCAGGCTTTTGACGACGCTATCGAGTGCTTTGAGATTGCCCAAAGTCTCGAACCAAGTGCAAGTAGCCTCCATAATGTCGGCTTAATCTATTATGAGACAGCGCGGTACGAGAAGGCGGCACTCGCTTTTGAGCAGGCACTTGATCTTGAAGATGACCTGGCTGCACGCCATATTGCCTACGCTAAGGTGCAAGAAAAACTCGGTCATGACAAAAAAATGATTACCGCACTCGAGCGTGCTGTTGAACTTGAAAATAATCCTCAGACCCTCAGCATCCTTGCTGATGCCTACGAACGGACAGGGCAAAATGAACTCGCGATTAATCTTCGTGAACAGTCAGCCAGGATGATTATTCCACAAGGCCAACCGCGCCGCGTCCAACAACCACGTCGTGTGATTATGTAGGCTTGAAATTTATTCGATCATCAGATAGAATATCTCTTGTACCTTCTGAGGTCACACCTCCAACAAACTACCATTTATGCCGCTTTAGCTCAGCTGGTTAGAGCAGCTGTTTTGTAAACAGCAGGTCCTGGGTTCGAATCCCTGAAGCGGCTCCATATTATGCCGGAATCGTGTAGCGGCAATCACAGGAGACTGTAAATCTCCCGCCTTCGGCTTCGTAGGTTCGAGTCCTACTTCCGGCACCACAAAGAATATTGAAATAATTACGATTAAGAGTCATTTTTATTGTCTTATAAAGACTGTAGACACAAGCGATATTCCATAAATACTGAACAGTATATCGAATAAATAAATGGAGTTCGTGGTGAGAATAAAGAGTGGTAAAAGTATAGTAATATCTGTTTCACGTCAGATTGTAATTAAAGTGCTTGCTCTCTAGTTGCAATAGCTGGATCTATAAACTCATGTAATCTGTAAAGACTGCAACACCCGATACCCCCTATACGCCATCTTTAATTACTCGGCCTCTTCCTGTACTGTGTAACCTGAGAGTGACTCGCTTGCACATTACTCCACAGTCCGATGGCTACATCAGTGGGGAGATATTATATGACTGGTGTCCATACTGGCTCCATTTGGAGTCCGATGGACATTTTGCTAGCTATGCCGACGAGACACCTAACCCCAGCAACAAGTTCACTTCGGTAATTCCGCGTTGCCGTTACTACAGGCACGACGTATATTGTGTCGTACTTCGCATCAGTCGTATATCCCACATTGCGAAGCAAGATTACGGTTACGACAGCACAAGTGTCATCTCCTCTGATAGCGCAGGAATCATCGAACGGATTCTTCCTCTACCTCCACACGTCAGCTGATTGAATCAGCTCATCAGAAAATCACTCGAGCTGTTGAGTGGATGTCATTCTAGCCAGACACTAGCAGGGAGACACCGAGTATTAGCAGGACGACAGGAGTAAGTGGCTCTACCAGATTCCACATGTCAGACAATAAGGCCTGTATCCAGAATCAGACATAACTTATTTTAAAAGTAATGAATCCGTACATTCAAAGTTATTCGAACACGTGGGATATTCGCTATCCACATCGTCATAGTATTCACCAGTATTCTTATTGTCATATCGGCCGTATACCTCATCAGCCTACAACAGCACAAGCACAGAGTAAGCTGAAGGCATGATTGATGTCGTTAAGCGTGTTAGGCACCTCCTATAAACCTTTACCAAAAAGGTTATATTTGCTAGAATTTATCGAGGCAATACGCCGTCGTAGCTCAGCTGGTAGAGCGCATCCATGGTAAGGATGAGGTCTCGGGTTCAATCCCCGACGATGGCTCCAATTTGGACAAATTTGCAATTTGGTCGCCCTCTGGGGCGGCTTTTTGCGTGGCGGTGCGCAGCACCGACCACGGGTTTTTCAGGGAGGGGATTTGAAATTGGTCGCCACGAGTGGCGACATTATTGTTCAATAAACTTCCCACGACCTTACGGTCGGGGAATTGTGGGCCTGAAATAAAATACACAACTGGCACAAAGACAATGTCATGCTTGCTGGTGGTGTGGCACATGTCATGCTCCAAACTACAGGTATGAGATTCATCTATAGGCATGGCTCTGATGCCCTGAGTATCGCCAATCTTATCACAGCTGGTGATAATGAACGAAATTGGCGTGCACTCCCCGCCACCTATCAGCACTAGGGTAAAACTCATGTCTACTGAGTGAAGTGCGGGAGGCATTCATGGCCACCAGGACTATGTTTACTCCTGGTCACTGGAAATGGTGCTGCAACCGTGACGTCCGACTCCTCGCACGGTTAGTCATCTTACATGTCCTTGGTGGCCAGACAGGTTAAAAGTAGACACCCCCCCTCTAGCATTTTCCATAAAAAGCTGCTAAAATGGACAAGATTGCAAAATAACTTTAAATGAGTAAGTAATGGCAAAGAAGAATACGAAACGAAAACTCGTCGGGCTTGTAAGTGTGCTAAGTGGTCACCGTAGCTACTACACCAAGAAGAATACGCAGAACACACCCGACAAGCTCGAGTTAAAAAAGTACGATCCAATCGCACGCAAGCACGCGCTTTACGTTGAAACCAAGAAAAACCTCGGTCGCAACGAAGTTAAAGCTCGCAAGAGCTAATCCTACAATCTATTCCGTTTGGTATGGCTCGTCAATTTGTTTGGCAAGCCATACTCCATTTTTCAGCATCGCTTCGAGTAAGGCATGTCTGAGCTGATTTCCCTCGGAGTAGATGAATAGTGACTTATGTGCAATTTCGAATGCAAGGTCGCCAAAATGCTTCGACATCATATCGGTTATAAGTGGCGTCAGCAGTTTCTCGACTTCTACGGTATTGGTCGGCCGCGTATAGACACGGTACATACTCAAGAATTGTCCGCTATACGCTTCGATAGTACCGAGTCGTATGGAACGTAGGGCAGGGAACTTCGTAAATAATTGTCTATAGAAGCCCTCTGTGTGTGTATGGCGACCGACGAAAACGTGCGGTAGATCCTGTGACGTATGAAGATTAATTTCAAGAATGTGCCAGAGGTGCGATACACTAGGTGTAGTTAGAGATGACTTCAACATATCGGTACGCTCCACGAAAGTGACATCGTAATTATCATATCTACCGACACAATAATGAGCATCTCGATGATTGACCGATACAGTGACGCCGCGAATCACAGGCTGGCCTTCGTATTCATCAGCGGTGCCCACATAACCAAAGTAGACAAGTCCTGTGTTCTCAGCAAACGTTTGGAAAATCTTTTTTGCGTTGTAGTGCGACGAGATACGGAAAGGCGACAAGGAATGGGTCATTTTCTTGAGGTGCGCCCTCATGTCATGAAACCTCTCCGATAGTATCAAGTAAGGCAGAGAGATACTCTGCATGCGTCCAAGTCAACGGCTCTACGCCGACACGAGTATTACTCTGTGGATCGATTTGCTCAGACATAATGCCGGTTGAACTAGCATGTGTATCAACCCAGTCGATAATTGCCTCAGCCTTTTCTGGCGCACCCATCTCGATATGGTATTGTGCTAGCCATAGCGTACAAATGAACCACCAGTTTGACGGTGCATCCGGCCCCTTACGGTAGTAAAAGTCGTTCTCATAGCGTTGAATTCCATGGATTTCTTCACCCTCTCCAAATGTATCGATGATTGTTTGATAGACAGCCTTTAGCTCCTCGCTATCAGTAGGAAAGAGGCCGAACATAAAGGCTCCATAAAAACTCGAAACATCGATTGTATCATCCTTAAAAAGTTCACCATCTTTATTGAAGGAAATTCCTTTATAGAAAGCCTTGCGCTCTTCGTTGTAGAGATGCTTGTGTGAGGCATGATAGATATCCTCTGCCGCCAGTCGCCATTTCACAGCACTGTCCGAGTCACCTGCGGCTTCGGCTAGTTCAGCAGCAGCATTAAGCGCAGCGTGTGTCACCGCCACCGTGTATGTTGTGGTCAACATCACCTCTTCCCAGAGATCATAGGTTGCCTTCGGTAAACCAGTGCGATCATCAATATATGTCGCCAAGAAGTTACTCATCGGCTTAATCATCGATTCATAAAATTCGCTCAAAAGGCGTGGATCATTTTGGACACGGTGAAATTGTGCGAATACAAATACCACAAGTGCCGTCTCATCCTCCTGGATTGGCGGCGCGTACACACCATCATGGACGTACGGGTGCCAGCTACTACCCAGAGCACCGTCCGAACGATACTTATGCATCAGATAGCCACTTTCGTGCAGTCCACGTCGACAGAACTCAAAAAAACGTCGCGGCTCATCCTTATATCCCATACGGATGAGTGGCCAAAGCACATAGGCACCATCGCGAGGCCAGCAATATGCATACGCATCCCTAGAATAATTCAGCATACTCGTGTCAGTACTAGCCATCACTGCACCGCGCTTGTCAATCTGTGAACGAATGATCATAGCACTGCGGATCAACGCATCTTGACGTGCTTCTGGTAATTTCTTTGATACATCGATGGCCGGCTTGAGCCATTCAAGCCACCAATCAGTCGTCGACTGCAGACGATCATATATGCCGTCTTTTTTGATCTGCTGGTGGATATAGAGTGCCTCACGCTTACTCATGCCTGCAGCGACCCAATAATGAACACGGTCGGAGCTGTGCGCCGGAAGCATCAGCTGAAAACGAAGTACCGAATCAACACGACCATGCTCGACATTAGTACCCTGCAGTTCGCCATCATCTGCATCACGCCATGTACCTTCATGGCCTTCAGTACCAAACAGACCAACCGAATACTGATCGAAGCTATCTTCTTGATTACTCCGAGCACCACTGATAACAAAAGCACGTCGTCCACGATAGTGTAAGATGGCGTGATTTTGCGGAAGGTACTGTGCTGTGTCGGTGTTGCTTCGTGAGTCACCTATAGCAAATGCTGCATGCATAAAGAGTCGTATGTCGCGATCTTCATTCTTCAGATTCACGACATGTACGTTGCGTATAAATGCGCTCATCTTGGAGTCGACGAAATCATCAAATTCCAACACCACTCCGAGTCGTTCATTCTTAGCAATTGTATGACCAATCAGGGCATAGATAGGATAACGAAAACGGAATTTCCAATCTGGATCATCGTCAAGCCAACTAATTGAGCCATCCACCCAGATACCGATCTTATGTCGGAGGTGCTCGCCGGCCGAATGGTTTTCTAAGCCAACGTACGGATAATAGAAGTCATGTACCAGTCCGTAAGAATTGATACCCACGTGTAGTTCACCGTTCGAGAGGAGAACAGGTCTAGCCATTAATACCTCCGCCGATTCGTTGATGTGCCATCACGCGATAGCGTAGATCACGAATCACATTCATGTAATAAATAAAAGCATCGTATGGTGATTCATAAGGGCTGAAGTAAGCATGGACATCACCATCAGTAAACCATTTAGTGCACATATAATACGCATGGTCAGATGTCTGCAGCTTACGCCAATCATTGATAAGTACCTCATCGTGCGAGTGTAATATTTCTTGCTCAAGTGCGTAGAGGTGCCGCATTGCTTCGTGCTGCATGCCGTTATCTAGCCATGCCGAAAGGTCACGCTCAGTATCTGCCCAGGTGACGGTATCTGGCATACTGACTTCATCGACGGCATCAAAGGTTTCGGCTGCCTCGGTGACCGTATAGAATGTCGTGTCACCTTGTTCAAGCCACTTGCTAACGAATGTTTCAAAGAAATCAAAGATGCCACTATCGGCCCACTGGTGCTCACCGAATGTTTCGTAATCCATAAAGAGATTGATGAGCGGACTATCCTTCGTCGATTCATCTGTCCATGCCTTATAGGTATCAGCGTTAAGTGGCCACTCCGTCCAATCTTGATTACTAAATCGGAATGCCACATCATCACTCAGACGATAATTTTTTAGAAGCAGCTTAATATTCGACGTACCAAATGGTCGGTAAACGAAATTTGGACTTCGCCAGCCGAGAATCGGATCCCAGCCTTCAGCGAGGACGGTGTTGTAGCCAGCTTTATCTGCCCATTGACCAAGCGCGTCGTTGTATGCGAGTTCAGTGTTGCGAAACGCTGTTGGTATAACACCAAAGAGCTCTTTTACCTTATCACGATGCTGCGCGACCTGTCGCTCGAATTCATCACGACTATAGAAGAATGCTAGGCTATGTTGATATGTCTCAGCGACAATTTCCACGCGACCAGTCTTCACGAGCTGTTGGAAGCTTTCAATCACGTCCGGTGTCCATCGCAAGGACTGATCAATAAAGGTGCCAGTAATACTCAGCGACACCTTGAATTCAGGATGAGTCTCGAGAAGTTTGAGTAACAGGGCATTCATCGGCCGATATGATTTATCTGCGACTTTCTTTATAATTTCACCGTTGTCGACAATCTGGTCATGTGCCGTGAAGTAATCATGCTTTGTACCGGTATCGAATACTGTATAGGGCTGAACGCGCCATGGCTGATGAACGTGCAGATAGAGTGTAATGCCGCGCTTACTCATGATGTAATCTCCGCTGGCCTCAGACGCTTATACATATCAATACACTTTTCTGCCACTGTACTCCAGGTGATACGCGTATATTCACGTTTGATATCTTGTTTGAGCGACTTTTTGAGTGCTCGCGAAGTCGCCACTGCCACAATCTGATCAGCCAATTTTTCCGTATCCCAGAAATCATAACGTAGCACGCTACTGAGCACTTCACCGACGCCAGACTGCTTCGTGATAATAACAGCTGTGTCGTGATGTGCCGCTTCTAATGCCGTGAGTCCGAACGGTTCACTAATAGAGCTCATTACGAATATATCTGCCGCGTAGAATGCATCACGCCACTGTTTACCGCGGACAAAACCAGTGAAGAGCACCTTATCGGCAATCCCAAGATTAGCACTGAGTGTGATTAACTCGTCACGTTGTTCACCGTCACCAGCCACCAAGAAGACTAGTTTGCCGTATACTTCTGACGCTCGAGCCGCCGCTTCAAGGAATTGGATCAAGCCTTTTTGCAGGGTTAGTCGTGTCACTGTCGCCACGACCGTATAGCCTTCAAGCTTCAGCGCCTCCAAATAGCGAAATGTCCGGAGATCGTACTCATAATCTTCAATGTCTTCGGTTGATAGTGCGTTATGCACAACTTCGATGTTTTCAGCAGGGATCTTGTAGCGCTGGACAATGATCTGTTTAGTGATGTCACTCACTGCAATTATACGGTCAGCCGCTAGGAGCGCCGTCTGCTCGATCTCATGTACAACTGGATTGCCGTATTCACCTCCGGCGCGATCAAATTCCGTAGCGTGAACGTGTAGGATTAACGGAGCACTGGTAAGTTCCTTAGCTCGCATGCCCGCTTCCATCGTCAGCCAGTCATGTGCATGGATAGCATCAGGAGTTCGGTTATAGACGAATCGTTCAACGTACTGTACGTACTTCTTCTGTACGCTGCGGATGTCACGTAGTTTAGCGTTTTCGTCGTCAATACCTTCCTTGACGAGATACTGTTTACTGTCATACGCACCCATACCATCACGGTAGAGTGGTGGTAGGGAAGTAGCGCTGTGTACCCGCATAAAAGAGATGTCATCGTGCACAGCCTTATACGGTACTACAAAGTCAATGTCCGCGCCTTTCACGGCGAGAGCTTTAGACATATAATAACAAGCTACCCCTAGACCACCACTGTTATGAGGAGGGAGCTCCCACCCAAGCATCAGTATATTCATAACACCTTGCTAGCCCGTTATCGTCCCACGCTGGCTGTAGCTCCTTCTTAGTTATAACTCTTGCTTTGCATTATAGGGATACGGTTATGGTTTTTCAACCGTATTTCGGTATGAAAGTTATCCCCATAGCAGGAAAGTGGCAAATCTGGTACAATATTTCGGTACCGTAGGGGTATAGCTCAGTTGGTAGAGCACTGGTCTCCAAAACCAGGTGTCGTAGGTTCGAGTCCTGCTACCCCTGCCAAGTAGAACGTTTAGACAATTTGAGTACAGTAGCAAACGGTTCGTTAGGTGTAAAACGGACCGTTTTACCTTTTAATTCGAGGTTCGATAGTACAAGTTTCAATAGTTCACGCTTTTCATCGTGGCTGGCTACTTCAAGTATCTTTTCACCGTGCTTGAATAGCTGTAACAGATAAGAAGCTGTGACATAGAAGCTTTTATCTGCTTCTTCAAGCCTTTCAATCTGCTGTTTGATGCGAGCTATTCCTTGATCGTAACGAAGCTTGTTATCCGTATAATCATCTGGGTAATACCCCTTAAACGGAAATTACATCGCTAGAGCTGACTGGTACAGATAGGAAAACACCAATCTCATTTGCAAGTTTTTTGTAATTAACAATTTTAAGCACCATAAGCAACCGATTTACGATATCTGGTGCGACTTCGTAGATTTGTCCGTTTACTAACCTAATATTAACGATTTCCGCTGGATTAGTATGATAATTGTTAAGGTCAGGATTAACCGTTGCATATTTATTGCGAATTACCATAGCTACTTCTTCGGCCATAAAGCTAATCTGCTCAACAGATTGCCCCCCAAAAATCCTAGTTCGTTCAATCGTACACTGTCCCTGTGGCTGAAGCCGTACCACTCGACGCTTTCCCTTCGCAATTAATACAGCGCAGCCAGCAAGTATACATAAGGTAATAGACAGAATGAGCACAAACGGTCCCACTCCACCTCTTGGAGAATTAAGAGCACCAAGGGCAATATAACTACCTAATAAGGTGAAGAAAGTTGCAAACATAAATGCATAGCGTACTGTAGTTTCAAAGTAGGTAATAGATAAGAGATTGGGCTGACGAACTATTTTCATGTCTCCAATATACCACCTTAAGGTATCTCAGACAAAATCCTAGATTCTAGTCTGAATCTAAACACTCGTTGGTTTCGCGATCTCCCACGAGTATACCCCGTTGGCTGTTTTGTAGCCCAGAACTTTTTGTGGGCGGTTGTTAATCTCTTCTACAGTGTCATCAAACTCTCGCTGGCTGAGTGTAGTAAAGTCGGTTTGTTTGGACGCGTAGCGTTTCTTGCCACTTCATACGCAACTAAGAAGATGAGCATCATTGCCACCCCGGCGAGATAAAAGTACCAGTTTGACCAAAACAAAATAGTCGGAGCGAGTGAGATCGGCAAGATTCGCGCAATGAATGCCTTTGTTATCGCATCATACATTCCTCGAAAATCTTATACGCAGACTCACGGGCGTCTGCATGTAGCTTCAAATAATCCGCATACTTCTTGATCTCATCATTATGGTTTTTATACCACTCAAAAGAAACCTCGTCATCGACGATATCATATAGATTATAAAAACCCTTCTTTGTGCTAAACGCAGACGAATTGAATATCGTAAACAACCAGTTGAGTCTCTGGCCACCAAAACACCACGAACCAATCAGTAAACCAACAATAAGTGCAATAATACTCATTAGTTCAATCATACCACCATCCTCCACTTGTCCGCTCCAATGAAGCGTAGCATCTGCCCAGTTAAAATAGGTGAGTTTATTCGACGCATTAATTCACAGCTATCATTCTGGGATAGGATATTCAGACTACCTTCCCATAGAATGTCATCATCGATAATCGCCAACTTGCGGTGATGGCCGATAGTCATCAATACAGTAACGCCCATGTCTTGCAGCGTACCGACTGCTTCAAATGCCTGTTCGCAAAGCAACTGATCATGCTCTTCTAGCGGCTTTGTGTTTACAACTATATCCACCCCCTTAGAATGCAACCGCCGTAAGGTAGGTAGGAGTACGTTCAGTCGTTTCATGGTGATGAATGGACTCTCTATAAGAACTCGTGTCCGTGCTCGGCTTAAATCGCGTGTAAATGCGTCACAAAATTTTGCCTGATCATAAAGTTGAGACGTTGTTAGTCCAGTTTCATCGAAGCCATAACTTCGCTTAAATAGTGACATGATCTAGCCCTCCTCAGAAAACTTATTATGCAATAAATAGGTTTGGTACTTTTCCTGAAGCTCCTGCCAAACAGGAAAGATCTCATTTTGAGGTCTTTTTTGTTTATTACACCTCTGTTAATTTGTTTACTTTCACCGGTTTGGTTAAGCGTTTTTTGAGTTTTCATAATTTGCCTCGTTTCTGCGCTTATTTTAGTTATTGATTCTGCCAAAAATGACAATTTAACAGATACGGAATTGTTAGCATAAGTAACTGAATCGAATAGTTTGGTTAAAACCGTGCGCTTTGCGTCGTTACCCATTTCTGAGTCCTCATACTGGGCTTTTGCGGTCTGTGTAAGCTCAATGATCTCAATAGCGTCCTCGTGCCTATTCTCGGTCGTTACATCAGCTATAGAAAGCTCGTCTCGTAAGTCGGTGAGCTGCTTCTGAATAGTAGCTTTCTTGGCATCGTAACGGTCTTTAGTGATCTCTCCGGCTAGCTTGTCGCCATAGAGCGTCTCAGCCATGTTTTCATCGCTTCTTCACGTAGGTTATCTGTGTATTTCTTAGCAACCGGATTAGATTTATACCGCGTATCGGAGGAGCTTATCATGTGGCTCGAGATGCACCACGAATATATGCATAAATCCCAGAAGATGTATGCGCGCCACAAAAAGAGTATAAGCTGAGCCTTTTCTAGAATTTCTTGAGTAGCCAAACATGCCTAATAACAAAACTCTCTATTTTCTAATAGTTTTGTTATTAGACCTATTGTCACTAAAAACCATAAATGGTATACTAACTCTATGGTAACTCGAGAACAATACCTCAAGAAACTTCGTAAGTTACGTGATCAAAATATTATAAAAGTCATCACGGGTATCCGCCGTAGCGGTAAGTCAACTTTGTTTCGACAATTTCAGGATGAGCTGCTCGCAAGCGGTGTTTCGCCGCGTAACATCATTGCCCTCAATCTGGAGGAGCTCGAGAATGCCTCGCTTCTTGAGCCCCATTTGCTAAACGAGTACATCATGCGACTCGTCAATCCCGAAGAGAATTATTACGTATTCCTTGATGAAATACAAAATGTTCCTCATTTCGAGAAACTCGTCGATAGCCTATTTGTAAAAAAGTATATCGACGTCTACATTACTGGAAGTAATGCGTACATGCTTTCCGGTGATCTCGCTACCGTGTTATCTGGACGCTATATAGAGATAAGCATATTACCATTCTCTTTTGCTGAGTTTGCGAGTAGTTATGTGGGCACTATACCAAAAACCGAGATATTTTCTGACTACTTTGAATACGGTGGCTTCCCTGAGGTAGCTAATTTTATACACGCCAATGCAAAAAGCGAGGTTTCGGACTACTTGGATGGTATATACAAAACAGTCCTCGAAAAAGATATCAGACGTCGACGCGATATCCGATCCGACTTTGATTTTACAAACGTTCTGAAGTTCACAATGGATAATATCGGCAGCCAGCTTTCGCCGAATAACATTGCACATACACTCACCGCAAACGGCAATGCAGTAAATCGTCTAACGGTTGAGAGTTACTTAATCGCACTGACGGACAGCTACGTACTCTACCAGGCTAATCGGTATGACATTAGAGGCAAAAGGTTACTTCAAACTCTCGGCAAGTACTACTCAGTAGACATTGGCCTGTCGCGCAACATTCTCGATAAAAACTTTACAGCTGATCGAGGCCGTATGCTCGAAAATATTGTCTACCTAGAGCTTCTTCGCAGAAACAAAACCGTGCAGATTGGCAAGAACAACCAGAAAGAAGTTGATTTTGTCACGACATCGCATGAGGGAACTATACAGTACTATCAGGTGGCTCAGACTGTCTTAGGGGAAGAAACCCTCGAGCGAGAGCTATCCGCACTGCGCACCATTAAAGACCATAACCAAAAGATACTCCTCACGCTCGACACCGGCAGAGAAGACTATGGCGGTATACAGCAGC
>JBPPME010000026.1:0-3051 GCA_051305895.1 Saccharimonadales bacterium (SeqCode) | reverse complement strand
GTTCTTCGTTATCCTTGATGCCGATTTTGTGGCGAAACGAGACTTTCTCTATGAAGTATTGCCATTTTTTGAAAATCCTGAGATGGCAATGGTGCAAACTCCACAGTACTACAACAATGCTCGCAACTTCGTATCGACGGGTGCCGGATACATGCAACATGTGTTCTATTCAATGCTGATGGCTGGTAAAAACCGATTTAATGCTGTCTTCTGCGTGGGGACCTGTGTGATGTTTCGACGTTCGGCAATACAAGGAGTCGGTGGTATCTATGACAAGTCGAAGTCAGAAGACATCTGGACATCTCTTAGACTTCATGAACAAGGCTGGAAGACGATTTACATTAACCGTGTACTTGCTGAGGGCAAGACGCCTGAGACACTCAAGGCGTACTCTAAGCAACAATTGCGCTGGGCAACAGGCAGTTTCGAAATCTTTCTTAAGGAGAATCCGCTTTTCAATCGTAAGCTGACGGCCGATCAGCGACTGCAGTATTTTCTGACAACCAGCTTTTATTTCAATGGCTTTGCCGTCCTAATGCTCTTGCTCCTCCCTGCCTTGCAGATTTATCTCAATATTTCACCGGTAGACGCATCAATCCCACTTTGGCAATGGATACTGCTCTACTCTGGTTTCTTCGTGGCGCAGCTCATGTTATCCTTCTATGCCATGGGTGGACTGAAGCTTGAGACAATCATGATTTCTTCGGCATCCTACCCTATCTACATCAAAGCTTTCTTTAATGCGCTGTTTGGTCGTGATCAGGTGTGGTCCGCAACCAATGCTAAGGATCGTCGTCATGACTCACCGTTCAACTACATCCGGATGCAGTTCTATACGTTTATTTTCTTGCTACTTACTAGTATTGTCGGTGTGTGGAAGATTATCTATACGACGCAATTTTCGATTGCAGTGGTCTGGAATATTTTGTTGACTATTGTTTTTGGCTATTTTATTTATGCGGCACTTGCAGAAGGACGACAACTAAAATATGAAGCTCAAAGGAGCATATAACGAAAGGAGACGAAATTGTGGGATTTTTTGGAAGCATACGATACCTAGTAGGATTTTTTGTGGTAATCGCAGTGGTCCTTGGGCTATTCATGTATTTGAATTACTCGATGTCGCATATTACGTCACGCTCGGCGGAGTTAGCGTCAGATACTTATGCAATAAGTGTTGAGTATAGTGGTGTCATTGAACGACAGTACATTACCGTCGGTGACACAGTAAAAAAAGGCGATAAATTGCTCGAACTTAAAAGCTCATCGCTCAGCGATGCCATTCGCCTCAAGCAGGTTGATCGCTCATCGCTCCTCTATTCACTCAATGGCAATGGCGATATCGTCCTAACGGCTGGAAATGACGGTGTAGTGCGAACGATGCACTTTCTCGAAGGTACCTATGTACCAGCAAATAGCGAGATTGCGTCGATCGATGCGGGCGATTCTCGATATGTCGTAAGCCGATATCTCTTAGACGCCCCTGATTACGCACGTATTAATCGCAACACTCCAGTGACGGTGACACTGCCAGACAATCAGAAACTTCAAGCGGAAGTCTTTGATATTAGCATGGAGCGCGACGGTGAGCGCGTCTATACGGTTGTAAAGGCTCGCTTTGATAAGTCGACTACTATTCCATCGACATTCACGTCTGGTACACCTGTGTCAGTCGCGTGGGAGTTGGAAAGCAGTAGTTGGTACACGACGATGCTCAATTTTCTATACAGACTTATCCAGCCGCGTACACAGGCATCATTAGGTGATGAGGCATGAAACGAGGAATAGTAATTTTTTGCAGCATTGTCGGGGTAGTTATCGTGGCTGTGGCTGTGTGGGTATGGTACATGCGACCAACTGACTCTGGGACGCCGGTTGTCGAGACGATGAGACCGGATCCGTCACTTGTTCGTGAAGATACGCTGGCTGCCCTGTCGCGTAACACTTCATCACAAGTGATTAACCGTTCGCATATCTCGGAGGGTGTTTCCCCGCCGACTAACAAATGGTTTAGCGGTTTCACATTGCAAAAAGATCCACGCCCTGGGTTTGCTTATCCTAATAGTTATCGACCGACGACAAATGGCCTCGAGGTATCACTACCGAAAGTTATCGCTACAGCCGAAACTATCACGGGTGGACATGCGGCCGATGTAGTAGTAACAGTCGAGGGAGCTGTATCGTACCGAGTAATCCGGTATGATGAGCTGACCGTTGATGTTGCTTGGTACGACAAGACTGGGACGGCGCTTGTGACGGCAACAATGGCTGTCGGAATACCGTATGTTTTCCTGCGTGCATTGGCGCCCGCCATGGTAGCGACAAATCTCTCAGACGGCGACCCTTATGATAAGATGACTAAGATAAAGTCCGTAAATGGCGTAGTATATGGTGTCAGGTCAGCGACAGAGTCATCGGATACAGCTTATTCTCTCAAACAGAATGACGAACTGAGTGTATTTAGTGCACCAAATCGCCAAGCAATATCTAATGTAGCACGTTACGCCGCAAATACCATAAAGTCTGGACTGGTTACGTATACGGTCAATAACCAGGCGGTGAAAACGATACTACACTACGCCACATTGAACAATCAGCCTACAATGATAGCCGCCTTACCCCATCAGCAGTCGAAAGGCGACGAAGGTGTACGTTACCAGTCGATTTATGGAGATTTGATTGCCCGTTCCGGTAATGATCTGACCTACGAGGTGCCAGCTGTCGGTGTTCAACCATCACTCGACCTTGCCCGTCTGTCGAAAGATGACAAAGCGATGCTTGTCTCGCAGCTGCAAAAGGATGTGGCGAGCACTGATTTGTCGAAGCCAGATACTTACTTTGCAGGTAAGCAGTTGTACCGAACAGCGCAATTGCTTGATATTGCTATACAACTTGGCGATACTACTTTGACTGTACAGCTTAAAGAAAAGTTGAAAGCGACATTTACGACTTGGTTGCGAACGGATGGTACGAGTGACGTGCGTTCCTTCTCCTATAGTGATGCTATGCGGAGTGTAGTTGGCCGGGAAGCAAGTTTCGGATCCGATGTAG
>JBPPME010000011.1:0-2959 GCA_051305895.1 Saccharimonadales bacterium (SeqCode) | reverse complement strand
TGAGCGCAAGATCATCAAGATCTATTCGGACTTTGTCATTCCAGGCTGGCTTTGATTTATCGCGGCTTTTTGTCGTAAAAATGCTCGATAAAAATGCATCTGATTTTATCGCTGTCTCACGAATATTAAACCACTGGTTCCCGCCTTCAGTAGTAAGATTCACTCCATCCGTACCAAGATATATTTGGTCATTTCCAATAAGTTGCATCCCGCCCTCCATACAAAGTCGTAACGCAACCGTTGTTTTACCTGCACCCTTTTCGCCAAATAAAACTGTCGATCCGTCAGACGCGCTGTCATATACTGCGGCAGCATGCGTGATAAACGTACCCTTTTGTGCGGACTGCAAACATGTCGCCAAATATTCAGAGATATACAGTAGTGCATCGCCTCTTGAGAAGTGCTCCAGAGGACCTTTTACCAAGATTGCTTTTTCGCTCTCGTCATATTCTATAGAAATGGTATTTGCAGGGCTATATTCGACCCTTGGAACTTCCACCTCTACTTTAGGTGCTTCGACAACCTCCATGCCCGTAATCGTTTTAGAAAGCGTTTCAAAACGATCTCGGGCAAGCTCCGTATCGCTCACCAGGTTCACTCGCTGACCATTAAAAGCAACGTGCTCAATCATAGGTTAGGACGCCTTAAATACGTTTGTTCGTGGGACAAAGTACTGATCTTCAATAATTCGATCCGTAGTCCGCTTACCAAGAGAAAGACAATCAGCAACAACCGCCTCAACATCTTGCCTTGCAACGTCCCTATCAGTTGAAACAATGATCTTTGATGGGTCGAAGAGCTTATCTCCAAAGTTAGCCTGCAGCACAACCTGACAACGTACACCAAGTCGTTCGTATACCGATTTAGCAATCAAATCAGCCTGATATCCTAAGAGTTTTCCTACAAAGTACGTTGGGTTTTTGCCATGAGGAGCTTCCATTGTATTAGGACGGAAGCTAGAGATAATACCGTGAGTTTTGTTTCCTCTTCCCACAGCACCCTCTTCGCCAAAGTCAGTACATGAACCGCCAGTCACAAGATACACGCGTGGCTTACCAGTGTTTCCTTCGGTGGTCATATTTACTTTCACCGAGCTGCGCCCCTCGAGCATCTCTTCAGCGTACCCCTGAAGCGCCCGTTCAAGCTCTTCACGGCGTTCCATATATATTGCCTCCGTAGGTGTTTCAGATGTCACCTGAGGAACTGCCATAGTAACATCAATGTGGTCGCCATTACGAACAGCCATTGCCTTAATGTCTTGTCCTACAAACTCAAAGCGAGGTTTTGGCATACCGTTTACATCATCTTCGTAAAAGTACCCTTCAAGATCCAACGCTAATTTCTCCGTATCGGTTAATGGCCAGTAGCTAATCATTGTTGCCGTGTCGTTCGCAAGCGGTTCTGATGTATTAAATTCCGGAAGGTCGTCTGTTGAGCGCGGAGAGAACCAGAATGGTCGAGTACTGTGGTTGCTTGTTAAGCTATCCATACGGTAGGTATTTGGATCGGTTGTGTCGAAATGAGGCATCACGCGCGCCAAGTACTCACGAGCTGCTTGATCCTGGATATCTGCAAGGGGTATTTCTTGATCGCCAAAGTTTTTACTCGCCCGGCCCATGAAGAGCATACTAACAGGCGCCTCAAACGTACCGCCGCCGAACCGTTGTAAGCTCAACCCGCCAAGCATCATAGCCTTGTCAAGATTGTGATGGGGAATAGCACCAAAGTTTTCAAGACAATACTTTGCATATTGAATTTCTGAAAACTCAGCAATACCATCAACTAGGGTATCCGGGTGACCAAGCCCTTTTCGCTCAACTACTTCTTGAGCCATTTGTTCTGGACCTCTATAGCTTCTATTTACTTCAATTGACATATTCAATCTTTCTCCCGACCCATTACTAAATCATTTTCCACGCTATCTGGCTTTCTCACCTGCGCAGTTCGCGCAAGCGTTGATAAAAAGCTAAATATATCGAAAGAGTTTTGGGGTGATAGCAGTTTTGCCATCGTTTTGTTAACCGTATTGTCGCGTATATGACGCATGTGATTCATAAGATGGTTATCTTCAATGTGTATTACCTCACCAGTCGATTCAATAGTTACACGGCTTGTATATCGCGCCACGCCCTCGACCGGGTCAAATTCAATCGTATACCTATCACCAAGCGTATCGACGACGACACTTCTTGTTAGTGAATTCGGAATAATCACCTCTTTCTGGACAGAATAGTCTCCGAGAAATGAATCAAGGTGGGCAATAGTTCCATTTGATGAAAGTAACTCAACATGAACACCCTGATTAGCACCCCCACTAACAATGTCGTCAATATACAAGATATTGTGCCTTACCGTAGACCCAAGTACATCAATACCGAGTCGCTGCAAGATTGCGACTGAATGCGGCATCTCTATTCCATACACTTGAAGCTCTTTATCGAAGAACCGTCCGCTCGCCACATCAGCCAGTCGATTTTTCGACAGGTTAATTGTTATCACCTCTGGCTTCTCGTCTTGTGTTTTAAGCCTGTCAACGAGCCAAGCAAGTGCTTCTGACCAATAGTACGTCTCATTCACAAATACACGGGTTGCAGGAAATAGGGCGAGTGTGTTCTCGATTAAAAACTTTTCCTCATGAGTACTGCAGATAGGCTTCTCAATCAAAATGACTTGCGGATGCGGTATATGTCGCGATACCCAAACGAGCGTATCGCCATGTCTACTATTAGGAGTGGCTACGTCGACAAAGCTCGGGCTTTTATTTTTACTATACGAGGAGAAGCTTTGGACATGTGTATTTGTTTGAATAAGGGCATATTCCTTTTCTTTGTCTACATCGTAAACGTACACATTCATCCCAAGTGCACACCAAATTTGAGCCTTAATATTACCAATGAAACCACAGCCAATAATAACTACATCTTTATTCATACGCTCTCTGTGCCTTGAACTTTACTAT
>JBPPME010000010.1:0-5609 GCA_051305895.1 Saccharimonadales bacterium (SeqCode) | reverse complement strand
GTGTACAGCATGCGTGAGTCTTTGGCGTCTGGCATCGAATCTTATGAATGATCCTCCACTCCCTGCAAGGACTAGAACCTGAAATAATAGAGGTGGAGATGTAAGATGATGTAAAAAGAAAGAGTTCCAAATAGATTTTGGAACTCTTTCGTATCTGTAAATTGATGAAAATTCAATATTGGTGACCTCACGGAGAATCGAACTCCGATTGCCAGGATGAGAACCTGATGTCCTAACCGTTAGACGATGAGGCCACGTACTCGAGAAATGATAGCAATAAAACCAATAAATGTCCAGAAGTTTAAGCGGCTTAGAGGATACGTGAAGCAACGCCTGAGTCGGAATCTCACGAAATTGGCTCAGCTCTTGGCGGTGACGAGCGTTGAGCTGACATGCTAGATGGCGCCATCTGTCAGTGATATGAGCAGAATCTGAGGGTTTTGTTGTTCAACCCGTCGTATTCACTAGTGTCAAAGCGCGTGTCACGCTCGAAGGTGAAGGACTTGCCATAGCCTTTAATCAGCAGTTCTTTTTGGTTGTAGATGGGACATGGTGGCGTTAATACCACTGAGCACTCGATTGAGATCTTCTGAGCATGGTGGTAGCTAGATATTAACGTTAGAAGTAAGGAGTATTACGATAGCGAACTTTGGGTAATTTATGAATCTGTCTAGCGGTCGTTGCGCGGGAACTACAAGTGCTGCAATAGATGCGGCATAATCGAGATATAATGTCACAAAGGTAATCTATTGTTCAGAGGTGGGTGCATCGAATTGCTGAATGATAGAGATGAGCTTGCGTGGAGTGATTTCGGCTTTGATGAGGTAGGCGTCGGCGTTCTTTTCCATGACCATGCGTGACTCTTCATCTTGTTCGAAATTAGTGAAGACGATAACTTTGGAGCTCGGTATTAAGTCTTCTCTGCCACGGAGGGCTTCGAGTATATCAGTTCCCCGTCGCTCTGGAAGGATGATATCGAGGAGGATGAGATCGTACTTTTTGGAACGCGCGGCGATAAGACCTTCGTTGCCATCAATAATCCAATCAACCTCGTAGTTGGCTTGGCGTAATCCACGAACGTACATCTCACCGATGAAACGGTCGTCTTCTATAATGAGAATTGTCTTGATGGCCATGTTACCCCCTTATTGTTCCGTGGTTTTTTATCCAGCCCTTGTTGCCGTGTTTGATAATACCGACGTTCTCACCCTGAGCTGCTTGTAGCTTATCTGCTACGGCGCCGTAGGTCGGAACCGTGAAAGTAAAGGTTGAGCCTTCGCCTTCGACACTACGTACTCCCATTGTACCACCGTGTGATTCGACGATTGCCTTGCTGATGTATAGCCCGATTCCAGTACCTGGTACGGTTTCGCGCGAACGATGTGAGCGATAAAATTTGTGGAAGAGGTTGCTGACGACATTAGACGGCATACCAATGCCATGATCAATAACACTGACTTCGACACTTTCGCCGTCACCTCGAGCGGAGACTTCAATGGAACTACCTTCCGAACTGTACTTAATGGCGTTATCAATGAGGTTAGAGAGGACCTCATCAAGACTAGCAGGATCAGCGGCAATGGTTGGCAAATCTATAGGGATATTGACGTTTAGTAATCGTCGTTGTGAAGAGGCACGCAACTCCATGTCGTCGGCGATGATCTCGTAGATATCATAGAGGCGTACTTCTTGGAGGTGTACTTTGAGGTGACGGCGATCGTAGCGGGCGGTATTGAGGATATTATTGACGTAGCTGGTCAGGCGGTTTGCAGAGACGACGAGGCGGCCAAAGAGTTGTTTTTGGTCATCGTTGAGCGTCGGTCCGAGTTCCACGTCGAGTGTGTCGAGGTAGCCGCGGATGACGGTAATCGGACCACGGAGTTCATGAGCCGCAAACGCAACGAAATTGAGATCGTCGTCATCGGGGGCGTAGTCAGCGGTCTTTTCAAAGAACGTAACAATAGCTGGGACGGTAACCCCCTTTTGGTAGGATGCTGTGACGTCATAGAGCTTACGTCCCTGTTCGCCCATCGGCTTATTGGCGACACGTTCCCAGGTATGTTCGGCATGTACAGCGTTGGCTTCGCAGTCGGCGAACCATGTGTCGAAAGGCACGTCATTGTCGAAAAGTATATTGAAGGTTTGGAGGCCATCTGAAGATGTGTTAATTGGTGCGGCCTCATTGGCGTAGACGATCTGTCCCTCGGCGCCAATGGCGACAAGCCCAACATTGGCATATGCTAATCCAGTAGTGAGCGGGGAGATATCAGCGAGTGCTGGCATGTTAGGTGTCCGCGAAGCTTCTGAGCGAGTCCCTTCACCGTAAATGGTTTGCAAGAGCGGTTTGAGGCCATTGCGTTCGAAGGCTTGTGTATTGGGATTGGGTGCTTGGATCGATGACGGCTCTCCAGATATATGTACGATGGCAGCAGAAAGGTGCTTGAGCGGGTTGAGCAAGGAGATAATCAATATGGCATGTAGTGCGACACTGCTTCCGGTGATGATGATCGCAAAGGTCCAGAAGAAAACATTCGTTAGAAGCGACACATCTAGGACACCAGCTGCGAAGGGCACGAGGAAGATGAGAGTGATAAGAACCAGCTCGAACATGACGATGGTCGTAATGCTTTGGGCACGCTTTTTACGCCAATATCCTCTAACAGATTGGGTTTCGGGTTGATTTATTGCCATGATATATTCCCCCGATCGTCTGGTACGGCGGTGATCCATGTTTGGCCACGGACAAGTGCGACGGGTTTCCCTTCAGCGTTAAAGAACGTGAATTGATCGCTTGGTGTTGGTTTGCGCCAAGTGACTTCAGTGGCGATACCATTCTGAAAGATAATTGCTATACCTTCACCGGTCGTTTGGATTTGTTCACGCCAAGTCTCTTCCCAGACGGTTTCTTCCGCGACACGGATAGCAATTACTACATTTGAAGCGAGAGCGCCCTCTTCTCGATCAGTATGGAGTGTACCACCGATCGAGCGGATATATGCATTGTTTGCTTTATCATAAACATATGAGCTGGTGTAGGGTGCACTGCTAATGGCAACGGTGACTTGTGAGGCATTCGGTGTCTCAGAAGGCTTGCCGTCAACACGTTTAAATGATTTGGGTGCGGATGAGGTATAGCCTTTCTGGGTATTGAGCCTATCGAGTCGTTCGAAGCTGGTGTAGACATTGTGTGGTGCGGCACGGTCACTGGTGCGCCAGTATGAGCCACTATTGAAGAATTGATCGATATCACGGTAGGTGCCGTTGCGGATTTCGCTGAGTGCACGCTGGCTACCGCCTACATGTGCGATAGAGGCGTCAAATGGACGAAGCCAGTCGGGATGATAGCTGCGTATGCTGCGCACTGGTCCGACGAGGTCTGGTCTATTTTGTTGATAGAGCGCCATGAAGCGAGTGATGCCACCCTCGGCGATCGCTTCGAAGACGACTTCAGCTTGCTTGAGTCCAGACTGCGGCCTGGCATCTGGACTATTTTCGATTATGACAGCGGTCACGGGCTTTGTCATTGCGGCCTCATCAGTTACTGGTAGACCGGTGAGCGGTGCGAAGTATTTCGGCTTGGCAGGCTTTGGCGTAGCTTTGGCGACAGTGGCGGGTGCTTGTTCGGGTTCTGATTTTGACTGAATCAGGGCGAAGACAGTCGTGGCAGCCACAATCAATAATAGGGTACCAGCGATGACTAGTACTTTTTTTGGATGATGGGTGACCCATGCTTTGAATCGTTCAATCCATAATGGATGTGTTGCATTTTCGCCCATTAGCATGAGCGTTATTATAGCACAAGTACCAGGGGGTTACTCTAGTGAGCTGATAGTCATCCCAAGTCGCGCAAGCGTCGCGTCTTTACCGAGTAACGCAAGTGTGTCGTTGAGTTGTGGACTGAATGGCACCCACGTGGTTGCGATGCGGACGAGGCTAAACAAGATGCCAGGCTTCTGCCCCGTTGTTTCCAGGAGTTGGTTGAGAGTTCCCTGGATTGCTTCGCTGGTCCAATCACTCGCGGTGAGTGCTTCGCGGGCGACTTTCAGAAGTAATACTATTTCGCTATTTTCGAGCTTTTTGAGCTGCCTGTTGTCAGTAATGAGCGTCATATTAATAGTCGGCTCTTCAAAAAAGTAGCGTGTCAGCTGTGGCAGATCTGCGAGAGTTTTAAGCCTATCTTGAGCGAGTGCAAGAACCTGCTTTTTATAGGATTCGTCGGCGTTCGTTGCACCTTCTGGCCAATAATTAGAAACACGAACATATAAATCATCGAGACTAAGCTCGCGGATGAACTGGCCATTTAACCATAGTAGGCGCTTTTCATCGAAACGGGCACCAGATCGCTGGACGCGCTCGAGGCTAAATTTTTCTATCAGTTCTTCATGGGTAAAAATCTCTTGCTCGGTGCCATCATTCCAGCCCATACTAGCCAGAAAGTTAAGCATCGCTTCTGGTAGATATCCTTCATCACGATAGTTGAGGATGCTTTTAGCTCCATCACGCTTACTGAGTTTTTTGTTGCCCTGTTCGTTCATGATGTGCGGGACATGTGCTAGTATCGGCGGGGTTAATTCGAGCGCTTCGTAGAGGTTAAGATATTTTGGCTGGCTACTGATATATTCCAGGCCACGAATGACATGAGTGATAGCCATTTCGGTGTCATCGACAACATGAGCAAAATTGTACGTCGGCAGACCGTCGGATTTGAGCATGACAAAGTCATCTACCGCGTCCTGTCCAGCGCTGAGCTCTCCCATGACGGCATCTTGCCAAGTATAGACCTTCGGCTCACTTAGAAATCGGAGCGGCATGCCGAGCTCCCAGGTTGGTGGGTTTTCCGGGCGGTAATCGCGGGCGAGAAATGGCTGTTTTTTGCTCTTAGCGTCTTCCCGCAGTGCATTGAGCTCATCTGGTGTGCGGATATCGGCGTACGCACGTCCACTATTGATAAGCCTTTGCGCCCATTTCAAGTAGATATCACGGCGCTGGCTCTGGATGTATGGTCTGTATTCGCCAGGTTTGTCTGGGCCTTCATCCCACTCGATACCAAGCCACTGCAGTGTCTCGTGCATGTAGTCGATAGCACCTTCGACTTCCCTCGCTTGATCGGTATCTTCGATACGTAGTACAAAAGTGCCACCTGCTTGCTTAGCGACGAGATACGGAAAAAGTGCTGAGCGGACATTGCCAACGTGCAAGAAGCCGGTCGGACTTGGGGCGAAACGAGTGCGAATTGTCATGGCCCCTATTGTATCAGAGATGGTATTTTTCTGAATAATTGACAGAATAATTATAATATCTTATAAATATGTTATATGACCGGTGAGTCAACTTCTGGTAGCTTCCCTTTTGAAGAGTACGATGACGTGTTTGCTGATGTTACTCGCGATGACGTAGAGAACGTGCTTTTCCACATAGAACTCGAAGAGGATATGCGCCAGCGACGGGAGGTCGTAATGGATGCGCTTGCGAACATCACTGATGAGCCGCTGCTTCACCAAAGAGATTTATTGAGCATTGAGTATAGTGACATGATACGTTTCACTGATTTCATGCGGTTAATCTTCCCTTTCGAATCTTTCACCCATGAGTTAATAGATGAAATGATG
>JBPPME010000085.1:0-3118 GCA_051305895.1 Saccharimonadales bacterium (SeqCode) | reverse complement strand
TTACTCTTATCGAGCAGGCTATTAGTGACTCAAAGAGCTCACAAACAACCACCACAGAAGGAGATCCCGCATATACCCAGTTTGTCAGTGAGGTACTCGGATCGACCAGTACCTTTTGGGAAACACAATTTACAACCCAAGGCGCTATCTATACCCCACCCCGCTTTGTTCTTTTTCGCACCAGCACTCAGTCCGGCTGCGGTATCGCTACTTCGAGCGTCGGCCCCCATTACTGCCCCGCTGATCAGACCATTTACCTAGATGAGACCTTTTTCAATGAAATCGCGACACAGCTCGAAGCCAATACCGGCGATGTAGCCCAGGCTTACGTGATTGCTCATGAAGTTGGTCACCACATCCAACAGCTTGGCGGTAGCTTTCCAGAGGTGAAAGAATCGATCGCCATCGAGCTTCAAGCTGATTGTTATGCCGGTGCCTGGGCACACTCGGTCAAAAATATTTTTGATAGTGCAGATGAAATCAATGAGGCGCTTGAGCTTGCTAGCGCCATCGGCGATGATCGAATTCAGGAAAAGACCGAGGGTCAAGTTAATCCAGAAACCTGGACACACGGCTCAGCCCAGCAGCGCACCAACTGGTTCAATAAGGGCTATACTACTGGAGACCCGCAAGTCTGCACATCTTAACCTTGTTTACAATCGAAAAATAATCGCTCGATTGGTGCATAGTCGTCCCTGAACAATGCGACATCAGGAAGCATGAGTGGTTCCATGCCATTGATATTCAACGAATGTCGGCTGTAAACGACGACATGGTTTGCCCGATACATTGCCCTGCCTGATTTATTAGCGTATACCGAATGTTTAAACTGTTGGCTATATGACATATGAAGTGCGGCTAATATGTCACGGCATGCCCCGACGGTCGTTCCGCCGATAACATTCACGAGCACCATCCCCTCTGGTTCCACATGTTGAGCTAGCTGTGCAGTATATTCCGTTGTCGTCAACGTAAATGGCATCCCGGCATCGCCGTAAGTATCAACGACAACAATATCGTAGGTGCCTACTGTCTGGTTCAGAAACGTCCGGGCATCCTCGAATACCAACCGCACATTGGCAGGATTTGTATAACCAAAATATTGCTCCGAAATGTCATGTAGCTCAGGATCTATTTCGACAACATCAATCTGGCTGTCGGGTAACTGCTCGGCCAAATATTCTGGCAATGTAAAGGCTCCACCACCAAGTACCAATATTCGTCCTGGTTGCTGCTCAAGTATAATCTTCGCAAACATCCGGTTATACCAAAAAACGAGATCGTCCGAGCCATCCTTATACACCGCCGACTGCGTGCCGCCAGGACCTGTCACTAGTCCGACGATCTGCCGGTTATTGACCGTCCCGTTAATCACCTGATAGTGTGCACTCGGCGTATCTATGTTTTCCGAACTCGACAGCGTCGATGGCGAGACGAGAAGTAATCCTCCGAGTCCGATCGTGAGTACGATACGCTCTACGACCTGTCGTCGTGGCACAATGAGCCAGCTGGCTGCAAGCAGCAGCAAGACAATTACCTTCAGCGTCTCGATGGAGCCAATATACCCGAATAATACAAAGCCTGTGAAGAACGTCCCGATGATACCACCGACGGAGTTTAGCGCACTCAGCGAAGCAACCGATCGTCCGGAAGTAGCCAACGAGCGCACATTAAGTTTTGCCAAGTATGGACTCAGCATACCCAATACGAAACTTGCTGGCGCAAACAGCAACAGAGCGGCAACAACACCCTGAAGCCGAGGATCTTCTATTGCCACAACGATTAATTCCAGAACTGGCTCGTTCAAAAAGAGGGTCAATATTACCGCTCCTGCAGCAACAAAACAAAGTACCACCACGTCCAAGGCAGCATTACGCGCGTCAGCCAGTTTGCCACCAAGAAAATATCCGACGCTTAGCGCCGCGATTATAATACCGATGATACTTGTCCAAACGTACGTCGAACTGCCGATGCTCGGCGCCAGAATACGGGCAGCGACAAGTTCATAGGCCATCAACGCAAAACCTGCTATAAAGGCAATCATTTCAAGCCGGCCAAATCCAAATCGTCGCTTCATACTATCGTCCCTTCAATCTTGGCGCGATTCTACGCCCGCGCTCGAACCTATTTTAGCGCAAAAGTCTGACCCGTGCGCCCGCGCCTGCCCGAAACGCCCCCACACCTTTCCATTTTTTTAGATTTCCCCCGCCGAGATTTCCCAAAGGAATTTGCAAAAGGTGTTGGGGTGTTTCGGGACACTCGCGACAAGTCGCGAGTTTTGTCGCAAGCGACATGTAAATGAGTAGTTACTGCGTAACTTGAGCTTGTTTCTGCGCGAGGAAGATACCATACGGAACACTTCTTCCACCACGCTCGTATCCGTCATACAGGTCAGCGTCTACAAGAGAAAAGCCAGACTCATCGAGAAGCTGCTTTACATCCTCTGGCGAGTGGCGATATACAGTTAAATCGAGTTCGGTGTAGTGGGTCTGTGGTTGTGGGTCGTAGTCCTCGATTAACTCAGAAGTAAAGACAAACACCCCGTTATCTTTGAGAGTTTTGTGGACTTGCTCGAACACACTCGGCAAATCTTCAGCAAACTCTAACACCCCGACGGCTTGCGCAACATCGACAGAGTCTTCAAGATCGGCAATCGGGAGTTCTTTGTTAATATCTGCTTGTCTGAGCGAACCGTTTTTACCGACAACCGATTGAGCAGCATCAAGCATTGCTTGGTCATGATCGAGCCCGATGACCGTCGCGCCTTTGTCAGCATAGCCACTGACTGCTTGTCCTGTACCAATGCCTATATCTAGGACTTTTGCACCAGATATGATAAACGGTTCGACTAATTTCTGCGCTCGTTCTGGAGAATCCCAGCCCGCTTCTTTAGAGTCGGTGTCGTAGGTGGGGGTGGGGATTTCTTTCACTGCTTTTGCTCCTCAAGTGCCTCTAGGATGGACGTGAGTCCATGAACAAAGTCTTTTTCATTGTATTCAAGGTCACGGAGTTCACGATACAGCCCTGGTCGCAAGCTCTCGATCTTCCGAATAGCGTCTCTCTGTCGGACTGGGTTTGTGCGAGCAGCCTTTAGGTCTTCGTATAGTCCAGGCGTGTG
>JBPPME010000046.1:0-2015 GCA_051305895.1 Saccharimonadales bacterium (SeqCode) | reverse complement strand
TCGTTTTCATCTATATTCACTATATCAAAAAAGACGGTTTTATCCGTCTCTTATGGTTCATCTGTGGTGCGGGTTAGGAGACTCTAACTCCTGGCCTCTTCCATGGCAAGGAAGCGCTCTAACAACTGAGCTAAACCCGCAAGCTTGAATAATTATACTTCATCAGGATTAGATTTTGCAAGAATTCTACGAATGTGGGTGCGAAATACAGCCGTATCCCTAACCTCAGCACCATGTCGCAAATAATAACGATGCGTAGCCTCTTTATTAGGATGTGATGTAAAGTTAAAATCAACGCCTTCTCTCTGACATCTCTCTAGCATTGCCTGCCATAGTTTATCTCCAACTCCTTGTTTACGCACATCAGGTGCGGTTACAAAATCTTCAAGATAGCCTTCTCGTTTTACTCCTGGACCTATTAGAATATTCAGCGTAGCTACACCGACTATACAACCAACCATCCATCCGAGCGACCAACTGATCATGATGCGGCGACGTGATAATCGCCTGGAGTAACTCTTTATCCATTAGTGCGCCACTGAGACGCTCGCTGAGGAATGGCATCAGTCGTCTTATATCCGTAGCATCTTCGTCAGAGTAAGCAGTTAATCGTTCGACTTGCATATCACTGACTTTCATCAAATAGCCTTTCTTTATCCCTCAAAGTGTAAGTTTCAATTCTAGAAAAGATCAATCACTAACAACTCTAAATTTATAGCTACATACTGATACAATAGCACTATGCCTCAATGGAAAAAACCAATAGATAACCGTGATATCGATATTCGTTTCCTCCTTGCCAACGAGCGAACGCTCCTTGCCTGGATACGCACTGCGTTAACCCTGATTGCGGCCGGCGTAGCCGTTGCCTTCATTTCAACGGAATCGCGATACGGTACGATAGCCGGAATGGGAGCAGTAGGTTTTGGCGGCATCTTAGCTCTCATTGGCTACGTCCGTTACCGCGCTGCTGATGCAGCGATTCGTATCGGTAAACTTCCCGCCATTGGTATAAGTGGCTTGTTCGTTGCTATCGGTGTAGTAATATTTGCCGCAGTCCTGATTATCACCAAAGAGTTAAAAATTCTTTAGAAAACATAAAAATCCGACAAATTGATGTCGGATATCTATGTGGTGGACTCTACCAGGGAAAACTGGAACTCCATCTTTGCTGAACTTGTAGCTTTATCCGACAAGCTTGAGCAACTTGGCATTGATGCCATTATGGAGGCAGAGGATGTATAATCTTGTTAAATCCACTACTGCACATCCTACGCTGTCTTCGGTGAGTTCGCAACTATATGACGAAAAGACGTTCTATGGCGCATTCCTACGTGATGCCAGGAAGGCGCGCACTACAATTATTATTGAAAGCCCGTTTATCACGCTACGCCGTTTCGATGTACTATATCCTGCTATTGAGTTAGCTATCCGTCGCGGTGTACGCATCGTTATTAATACAAGACCTCCCGAAAGCCATGAATCGCCAATGTCAGAACAAGCGTTTAATAGTATTAATGCAATGCAAGAATTAGGCGTAGAGGTTATCTATACCGTCAACTTGCATCGCAAGATTGCGATAATTGATGACAGTATATTGTGGGAAGGTAGTCTCAATATCCTATCTCAAAGTAATAGTTGTGAGATGATGCGTCGGACGCAGTCAGCGGACACTGTTCAACAAATGATTCGGTTCACGAAGTTATCGCGGTGGTATAATGGAGGAAGTTTATGAATCATTATGAAATTACCCAAGCAGACGTTGACGCAACCCGTCACTACATGAAAGTCTTTTATCCTGACAGTGCAGAGAAAGGCACGAACGAATATTGCCTGGCATTCTTAGAGCATCTGCAATCACAAGTTCAAGTCAACTTAGCCGAATTAGCCAAAGATCCGGCAAAATTTGAAGAAGAAGTATCAAAGTTCGATCAAACAAATAACACCTCCCAAGCATAAGCATTAGCAAGGACAACGCTGGAATTCTTTTTGTTTTGCTGTAGTGGTATTATGGC